>NZ_JAMYPB010000024.1:0-89400 GCF_040320135.1 Mesorhizobium sp. M0772
AAGCGACACTAGCCAGTCTTGGCGCACGGCTCAAAGCAGCTACCTTGCGCAATTTCGAACGCAAGCGGCAGGCCTCGCGTGCGGCCGCCCGCGCGCTGCCCGCGCCCGACCAGTTGCTGGCGCTGCCGCGACGGCGGCTGGACGAGGCGGCCAGCCGGCTTAGCCGGGGGCTGATGGTCTCCACCGAAAGAAAGCAAGCTCGGTTCTTCGCCGTGAAGCTCACTCCGGCAACGCTGTCGCGGCGGATTGCCGAGGCGCGACGCACCAACGACCGCAACCTTTTGCGCGCCCAAGGGGCGCTGCGCGCATTGGCGAGAGCCCGGCGCGCGGAGTTGAATCGTGCGGCGGATCAGTTGCCAAAATGTGCGAAAGCATCCCTGCAACGGCACAGGCAGCAACTGGCTTTGCTGCAAGGCCGCATTACGATCGAGCCAACGGCACGGCGGCAAACCGTGCAGAGGGATCTTCTGACAGCTTTGACGAGACGCGGCACGCAAGCGGTACTGCTCAGGCTGGAGCGACTGCGCGGCCGCATCGTCCAATCCGAGAGGCTGATGGCGACGCTGTCGCACAAGGCTGTGCTGGCCCGCGGCTTCGCGCTGGTCAAGGATGCCGAGGGCGCGGTGATCAAACTGGCAGTTGATGTGGCGCCGGGCGCTGGCCTGCAGCTGGAGTTCGCCGACGGCATCGTAAATGCAATCGCGACTGGCGACGCCGAGCGGCTGGAGGCCGTTGCCAAACCAGCGGCCACGCCGCCCGCCAGCAAACCTGCCGCCGCAAAGCCCGCGGCCAGCAAACCGAAAGAACCGGGCAGTCAGGGCTCGCTTTTTTAGAGGACGGCATGACCGGACACGACCCGCATCTTCAAACGCCGGCCGGCAAGCCGCGCGCCCGTGCTTTCGGCATTGCCTTTGACGGCACGCCGGGCCGCTTCAACGCCATCACCGATGTGCCCGGCGTATCCGTCGGCTATGCGACGCTGATTTCCGGCGATGGTCCGCTCGAGGTTGGCACCGGGCCGGTGCGCACCGGCGTCACAGCCATACTGCCGCGGCCGTTGGCTGAGCTCGCCACGCCGGTGTTTGCCGGTGTCTTCAGCCAGAACGGCAACGGCGAGTTGACGGGGTCGCACATTATCGAGGAAGTCGGCGCCTTCAACCTGCCGGTCACCATCACCAACACGCATTCCTGCGGCGTCACCCGCGACGGCACGCTGCGCTGGATGCAACGCGTGCTGCCGGCGGCGCTCGACAGCGGCTGGGGCCTGCCGGTTGCGGCGGAGACCTATGATGGTTTCCTCAACGACATCAACGGTCATCACGTCGGCTTCGAAGATGTCGAAGCCGCGCTCGACGGTGCCGCCGGTGGAGCGATCGAGGAAGGCAGTGTCGGCGGTGGCACCGGCATGATTGCCTTTGGCTTCAAGGCCGGCTCGGGCACGGCATCCCGCATCATCGAGTGGCAGGGTATCAGGCATACGGTCGGCGTATTCGTGCAGGCGAATTTCGGCAAGCGGCGCAATTTCACACTGCGCGGCGCCCGCGTCGGGCCCGATCTGGTAGAGCCGGCGATGCGCGAAGGCACGCCGCGTGCCGAAAAGGGCTCGATCATCGCCATCGTCGCCACCGATGCGCCATTTCTGCCGCACCAGATGAAGCGGCTGGCAAAGCGCGTGCCGCTCGGCATCACCATGACAGGCGGCTTCGGCTACCACAGTTCGGGCGACATTTTTCTGGCCTTCACCACCGCCAATCCGCAAGCAGCACTTGCACCATCGGGACGAACCGCAAACGCCGCTTACATCCCGGACGTCGATATCGATCCGTTCTTCGATGCGGTGGCGCAAGGCATAGAGGAGGCGATCCTCAATGCAATGGTCGCCAATGAGGATATGAGCGGACGCGACAGCAATTTCGTGCCGGCGCTGCCGAAGGCCTGGCTGAAAGATCGATTTGGATAGAGCACAAGGCCTGGCGGCGCCAGGCCTGTTGCGTCACGGCTTGGCCGCGTTGCTCTGGTCGGCCTCGGCCGCCTCTTCGAGCCGCGATGCGATCAGTTCCTGGATGTCGCCGACTTCTTCCTGGATATCTTCCAGCGGAATGCCGACCTCAGCGGCCTTGGCCGCGCACTCCTTGGCGAGGGTCTCGGCCTGCTTCTCGATCTTTACCGGCGAGTGCTGGCAGTGGACCTTTTCACCGATCCATCCGCGCAAGAACTCGATCGCATGTTCACTCATACTGCTTTTCCCTGGCGGCTATGCCGGTTGGTAACCGTAAACGTCCGCACCCGGTAAAGGATGCATGCTGCCATTCGAACCGAGTCGGCTTCGCCCGGCAAGTTGATCTTGTCGGAGGTCCGAAGAGCCGAATGAAGGGAAGGGTTCAAGGAGCACGTTCTGATTGTTTGATAGAGTGGTACGTTGGCCGGATCGGCTTCGGCTCTATGCTGTTGTTCTTACGATCTTTTCCTGCTGTCGACGGCCGATTTGTATCACAATAGGGGTCACAACGCGTAACACATTTTCTGCTGCTTCGTGGTACACCGCCACAGCTACGCGGTCGAAGCCGCCGCTATATAGTGACATCATTATGCGATGTCGACTCTATCAGCTATCCTGCTTCTTTCCGCCGCGCTGTGTCAAACGTCATCCCCGTCCAGTATGGAGATTGGATGGCCCCGGAGGGCGTATGAAAATGTTGATTTTATTGCGTTTCGTGGCCAAAATCAGAACCTCTCGTCAGCGTCACCCCGCTCGACTGCCTCCGCCACACTCAGCGCCTCCGACGTCGATTCCTTGCACGTAAGGCGCGGGCCGGATGAACGACAACATTGGCGCTTTGGCAGCGCGCTCCTGCTAAGGACGATGTCTCGATGCGACAAGCTCTGCCTTGCGCTGCGCCGTCTCCAACCCGATTGCGATGAAGGCGCGCGCATGCCGGGCCAGTTCCATATTGTCGGCCCACAGATTGCGCCAGATCGCGGTCTTCCGTGACAGGTTCTCGTCGACGATCTTCGACGAGAAGGATTCAAAGCTGAGGTCGTCCCTATAGCCGATTGCGGTCAGCGCATCGAAGATGGCGGCAAAGTCGATATTGCCGGTGCCGAGGAAACCGCGATGGCTCTCGCCGATATGTACATAACCGATCTTGTCAGCGGCATGGCGGATAGCCAGTCCGACATCGGCCTCCTCGATGTTCATGTGGAAGGTATCGAGATGCAGGAAGATGTTGTCGGAGCCGGTGTCCGCGATGAAGGCCAGGCCTTGTGAAGCGGTGTTGAGCAGATTGCTTTCGAAGCGATTGACGATCTCCAGATTGAGCGTGACTCCGGCGGACTTGGCCGTCTCCGCAACCTTCGCAAGTGTCCCCGCGCTGCGGTTCCACTGATCGCGCGTCGGCGCCTGCGTCTGCAAGCCATGGCTGGTGCTGAGGATGCCGCCAACCTTCTGGCCGCCGAGATCGCGGGTAAGCGCGATCGTCTCGTTGAGGATCTCGACGCCGCGCGCGGCAACCGCCTTGTCGGCACTCGAAATGTCGCCATCGGCCGGCAGGCCGATGCTGATCGCGACGCCGAGTTTGAGGTCGGCGATGCGCCTGGCCAACCCGCCAACGTCGACATTGGCCGGGTCAAGATAGGAGAACTCGATCAGGTCGAAACCGGCCTCCTTGGTGTTGGCCAGCGTCCGTTCGAGGTCGCCTTGCGCCGAACTCGCCGACCAGACGAAGGAATGAATACCGATGCGCGACATGATCGTCTCCCGTTTCTGAATTGAGATGCGGCCGGGTTGCCCCGGCCGCATCGGCCTTGGGAGGCTTAGCGGGCTGCGGTCCAGCCCTTGTAGTCTTTCAGGTTCTCGGCCGTGATCAGCTTCGGGTCGAGCAGCACGGTCGGCTCCGCCGGCTTCTTGCCGGCAAGCAGCTCAGCCGCCATCGTCAGCGACTGGCCAGCCATCACATAGGGATCCTGCGAAGCCGAGGCCTTGATCATCGAGGTGCCGGAAGCGAGTTCCTTCTCGATATCGGGCGCTCCATCCACTGCGGTGAAGATGAACTCCGAGCGATTGAGCTGCTTGGCCGCAAGCTGGGCGCCGATCGCCGTCGGATCGTTGATGGCAAACACCGCATCGATCTTGTCGAAGCGGGTCAGCAGCGACTGAAAGACCTTCAGGCCGCCGTCGCGCGAGCCTTCGGCATTCTGGTCGTCGGAGAGGATCTTGATGTCGGGGTGTTTTGCAAGGACGTCCTTGCAGCCCTTCACCCGCTCCAGGATCGACGACGACGCCGGGCCGTTGAGGATGACGTAGTCGCCCTTGCCGCCGGTGTGGTCGACCAGGTACTGGCAGGCCTCTTCGCCGGCCTTGACGTTGTTGGTCATGACGGTGACGTCGGCGCCTGGCGCCGAGACGTCGAAGGCGGCAACGACGATGCCCGCTGCTTGCGCCTTCTTCACCGCCGGGCCGATCGCCTTGGCATCGACCGCATTGAGCATGATCACGTCGACCCCGGCGGCGATGAAGGAATCGACCTGAGAGACCTGCTTGTTGAGGTCGTAGTCGGCCGACACTGACGTCACCTCGACCTTCGGGTTGATCTTCTTGGCCGCGTCCTCGATGCCCTTGATGGTGGCGACGAAGAAGGGGTTGCCGAGCAGGCCGACCGAGATGCCGACCTTGTTGAGGTCCTTGGCCGATGCGGGCGCGATGGCGGCAGCCGCGAGTGCGACGCCGCAGAGCAGTTTAGCGATGGTCTTCATTGCTTTCCTCCAATTGCCCCGCGCCTCTCACGGTGCGTTACACAAACCGGTCGTTTACGCCGGCGACCAAGGTCAATCACGTTCTCGCTCCTGCCTGGAGCCTGTAGCGGTCGAGGGCGACTGCCACGATGATGACCAATCCCTTGATGATGTACTGCCAGATGTCTGAGACACCGGCCAAGATAAGCCCGTTGGAGAGCACCGCTATGATCAGGCCACCGATCAGCGTACCCCAGATCGAGCCGACGCCGCCGACGAAGCTGGTGCCGCCGAGAATGACCGCGGCAATGGCGTCGAGTTCGTAAGACTGCCCAAGCTGCAGCCCGTTGGCCGCATAGAGCCGGGCCGCTGACATGGCGCCGCCAAGGCCGGCCAGCAGGCCGGAAACGCCATAGACAAAGAGCAGCACCAGCGGCACCTTGATGCCGGTCAGCCGCGCCGCTTCGGCATTGCCGCCAACGGCATAGATCCAGGTGCCGAGCACGGTGCGCTTGAGCACCAGCCAGGACAGCACCACGACCGACAAGGCGATGATGACCAGCCACGGAATGCCGAACAGCGTACCGTTGCCGATGAAGTCGAACGGCAGGTCCGAGTTGAACACCGTGGTGTCCTGGCCGAGCAGGCGGGCGACGCCGCGCACAGCGGTCAGCGACCCCAGCGTGACGATGAAGGGCGGCAGTCTGATATAGGCGATCAGCAGCCCGTTGATGACGCCGAAGCCGAGGCCGACGAGAATGGCCGCCGGCACGCCCAGCAGTCCCCAATCAGGCACCAGCGACACCATCACCGCCACCATCGCCGAGGCGGCAAGTATCGAGCCAACGGACAGGTCGATCCCGCCGGTCAGGATGACGAAGGTCATGCCCGCTGCCAGCACAATGTTGATCGACGATTGCTGCATGACGATCAGCAAATTGGTCTGGGTGAAGAAGCGCGCGTTCATCAACTGAAAGCCGACCGCCAGCAGGATCAGGATCGGCAGCATGCCAAGGGCGGCGAAGGCGGTGCGCAACCGCCGGCTCCTGCCGACAGCTTGGCCACTGATCTCGGTCGCCTTGTCGGTCATCCCTTGGCCGCTCCCGTTGCAAGTTCCATGATTGCTTCCTGGCGCAGCGGCTGGTCTTTGGACGCCGTCACCTCGCCGGCGATCGTGCCGTCGCGCATTACCAGCACGCGGTCGGCGACGCCGATCACCTCCGGCAGTTCGCTGGAGATCATCAGAATGGCGATGCCCTTTTTGGCGAGATTGTCGATCAGCCGGTAGATTTCCGACTTCGCTCCGACATCGACGCCGCGCGTCGGTTCATCCAGGATGACCACTTGCGGCTCGGTCTCGAGCAGGCGGGCAAGCAACACTTTCTGCTGGTTGCCGCCCGACAGCGAACCGGCATTGGCCTGTACCGACCTGGTGCGGATGGAGAGATCCGAAACGGCCGTGGCAGCACGTATCTCGGCGGCTTTGAAATCGCGCAAGCCGCCGGGCCGCGCATCCCTGGCCAGCACGCCCATGCTGATGTTGTCGGATATCGACATGTCGAGGAACAGGCCGAGCTCCTTGCGGTCCTCGGTGAGATAGGCGATGCCGGCATTCAGTGCCTCGCTTGGCGAGCCGATGGTTACGGGCTTGCCGTCGAGTTCCAGCGTGCCGGCGATGCGTCTGTCGGCACCGAAGATCAGTCGCGCGAGTTCGGTGCGGCCCGAGCCGACAAGGCCAGCCAGAGCCAGCACCTCGCCCTTATACAGTTCGAAGGAGCAGTTCTTCAGGAGATTGCCGTCCGCCATGCCGCGCACCGACAAGGCGACCGCGCGCTTGTTGTCCGGCGGGCGATGATCCTTCCTGTAAAAAGCGGACAGGTCGCGGCCAACCATCATCGAGACGAGGCGCGAGGCGTTCAGCTCGGCGCGCTCGAGTGTGCCGACATAGCCGCTGTCGCGCAGCACGCTGACACGGTCGGCCAACTGGTAGACCTCTTCCATGCGGTGGCTGATGTAGATGATGGCGATGCCTTGCGACTTCAGCGTCGCGATGACCTCGAAGAGACGGTCGGTCTCGCGCGAGGTCAGCGAGGTGGTTGGCTCGTCCATGACGATGATGCGCGCGCTGGTCGAAAGCGCGCGGGCGATTTCGACCAGCTGACGCTCGCCGAGCGATAGGCTGGAAACCTGGGCCCGTGCGGAGAAGGACACGCCGAGACGCTTGATGATCTCATTGCTGCGCCGGTAGCATTGGTCGCGGTCGACGATGCCGAAACGCCTCGGCTCATTGCCGAGGAAGATGTTCTGCGCGACCGTCAGGTTGGGCGCCAGCGACAGTTCCTGATAGATAACCGCAATGCCGTGAGCCCGCGCCTTGATCGGGTCGCCGGTGGCGACCGGCACGCCGTCAATCAGTATCTCGCCGCCGGCATCAGGCCGATAGGCGCCGGACAGCACCTTCATCAAAGTCGACTTGCCGGCACCGTTTTCACCCATCAGCGCATGGACTTCGCCGGCATGGACGGTCAGCGACACGTCCTGCAAGGCGCGGACTGGCCCGAACGTCTTCGAGATGTGCCGCATTTCCAGCACTGGCTGGCGCGTGACTTCGGCCTGAGCAGCGACGATCACCGTGCGCCTCCCGCTGCCGCGCGGGGGATGCCCTGCTCGCCGATGAGGCCACGCCATGTGTCGCGATATCGGGCAAGTCCGGTGAAGCTTGCGGCACGCACGGGCTCCGGCACTTCCGCGGCAAATTCGCGGCCGACGGTCTCGAAGGCCAGCGCCGCCGCCCCGGTGGCGCTGCCCTCCAGTGTGGCCCCTTGCAGGAAGGCCTGGCTGGGACGCAGTTGCGCCACTAGCCCGGCGAGCAGGCCGCCAGCGTTCAGTCCGCCATCGACGATCACGGTGTTGTCCGAATGGATCTGGTCGAGGCAGAGGTCGACCATCAGCGCGACGTAGAGCAGCGCCACGGCTGCGCGTTCCTCGGCGCTTGGCATGCGGCCGACCAATTTGCCGGCGCGGCCGGGCATTGGTCCGCCCGGCGCGAAGCTCGGCAGCGCCATGCTGCCGGCGTTGATCACCCGCTGCACTGCCGCCGGCGCGATCGCGCCTTGCCAGCCGTCGCTGATCGTGGCGAATTCGCGCCCGCCCATGAAGCGGATGGTCGGCACAGGGCCGCCGTCGATATCGACATTGACCAGCATGTCGCGCTGGCCATCGAGCGCGTCGAGCAGGCAATCCGGATTAAGCACGACGACCCAGGTGCCGGTCGAGACGACGGTGACCGGGCCAAGCTCCTGCCGGCGATAGGCATGGAGCGCGGCATTGCTGTCATGGACACCATTGTGGATGGCGATCCGCCGCTTCGTGTCGCCGAGGCGTTGCTCGCCGACAACCGAGCCCGCCCGCTCGAAAGCGGGCATCCGGTCGCGCCAGCCCTCAATATCGACCAGCGAACTGAAGTCGCGCTTGCGCGGCGCCCATAAATGCGAGTGGCAGCCGAGATAGGACACTTCCGAGACCGCCCGGCCGCCAAACCGCCAGCTCCAGTATTGTGGATAGCCGAGGATCGATTTCGCGGCCGTGAATGCACCGGGTTGCACCGCCTGTAGCCACAGCATGTGGCGACCGTAGTTGAAGCCGAGCGGCAATCGCGGCGAGAAGGTCTCGGTGAAATCCGGAACGAGGCGATCTATTTGCGCGGCAATATCAGCCGGCGGCTCTTGCTCGTAGTCGAGTATCGGATGCGTCAGCGCCGCCTCGTCGACCAGGGCAAAGGTGCAGCCATGGCCCGACACCATCACGCCCTCTACGCCATGGACGTCGGTGGCCTCGCTTACGGCGCGAACCGCCCAATCGTGAAGTGCTGCCTCATCAAGCACGCTGAAGCCATCTTTGCGCATCCAGTTCGGCCGGGTCCGGCGCTCGTCGACGATGCGCCCGTCCTGAGCGAAGACGAACAGCTTCGAATTGGTCTTGCCGAAATCGAGGACGGCCATCTTCACTGGATGGCTCCCGAAGCCGAAGCGATGCGCACCATGACGCCCGCGTCTTCCAGCATGCGCGCGTCAACGTCGGACAGGCCGTCATCGGTCACCAGCGTGCCGATGCGCGACAAGGGCAGCGCGATGTTACGGGCGTGGATCGACAGTTTGCGGCTGTCGGCCAGCACCACGATCTGGTCGGCACACAGGCTGAGATCGGCGATGGAGCGGACCAGCAGCGGGTGCGATTCCAGCACGCCCTCCTGGCCAAGGCCTTGCGCGCCGAGAAAGAACTTCGATGCGTAGAACGGCTCCGCCTGGGTCGGTGAATGGATGATGCCCGGCTCACGATGCAGATCGCCGCCGGCAACGGCCAGGCTGCAATGGCCGTGGTCGCTCAGATAGGCCGCGAGCGGCATCGAATTGGTATAGAGACGGATGCTGCGCTCGGCGAGCTTGACCCCGAGGTGGAAGCAGGTCGAACCGCCGTGCACGATGACCGCATCGCCGTCGCGCACCATCGTGGCCGCGAGAGCGGCGATCTGCCGCTTGGCCTCGACCGCGAGGTCGCGGTTCTCGTCATAGGGCCTGGCATAGGCAACACCCGCCTGTGAAGCGCCGTCGAGCGCCGAGATGCCGCCATAGACCTTCCGTGCTTCACCGGCCTCGTCCATCTTGTCGATGTCGCGCCGCACCGTCGCCGCCGACACGCCGAGCTGCTCCTGCAGTTCGCGCACCGACGCGAAGGGGCGATCCCGCAGCAACTCGACGATCTGACGCTGGCGGCCCGAGTCGCTCAATCGTTTTTCCTCCCAGGAGCCGTTTTTGCCACGGCATTTGACGTAACTTACTCAACATCTTTCCGATTGCAAGAACCTTTGATGACATTAGATCACTATTGACGTAAGTCGCTCGCATCTGCGATACACATCAACATCCCACGACGGGTATCCGAAGCTGCGAGGCTGACGGAGCTGATAGAGGAAATGCGCCATGGCGACCTATGCGGATGCGCAGGAAATGGCTGCCTTGCGGGCGCTTTCGGCCAGCATCGGGCGCAACCCAAACCTGACCCAGGCCGCCGGCGGCAACACCTCGCTGAAAGCCGGCGACACGCTGTGGATCAAGGCTTCCGGCACATGGCTGAAGGATGCGCTCTCCGAAGACATCATGGTCCCGGTGGCGATGGCGCCGCTGCTCAGGGCTGTCGAACAGCGCGACAGCGCTGCCGACCAGCCGCAGATCTTCGCTATCGAGACGCTCAACGCCCGGCGCCTGCGCCCTTCGATTGAAACCACCGTTCACGCGCTGATGCCGCAGCGCGTCGTCCTGCATGTCCATTGCGTCGAGACCATTTCGCTGGCGGTACAGGCCGATTGCGAGATGGAAGCCGCCAGACGCCTTGATGGTCTCAAATGGGTGTATGTCCCTTATTTCCGTCCAGGCCTGCCGCTTGCCCAGGGTATTGCCGAGCGGCTTCAGGCTGGGGTCGACGTGCTGATCCTTGCCAATCACGGGCTGGTCGTCGCGGCCGATACCGTCGCCGAGGCCGAAGTGCTGCTGCGCGGCGTCACGCTGCTTCTGGCGCGGCCGGCGCGCCAGGTGGCGGAACCGGATGTTGCGGCATTGGCGGCGCTGGCCGGGAAAACCGGTTACAGGCTGCCGGCGGAAATCGAGGCGCATGCGGTCGCCATCGATCCCGAAAGCCGCCGCATGGCGTCGGGGGGCAGCCTCTACCCCGATCACGTCATCTTTCTGGGTCGGGGGTCGGTGGTGGCAAAGCCCGGTGAGGATGTGCCGCGCGTCATGGAGCGGTGCGGTGCAAACCCCGTGGCGATCCTGTTTCCCGGGCTGGGCGTGCTGATGCGCGGCGACGCCAGTGCGGGCGCCGACGCCATGCAACGCTGCCTTGCCGACGTGACGGCACGCATCGACATTGCAGCGCGGCTGAACTACCTCACCGCCGCCGAGAACGATGAACTGGTCAACTGGGACGCCGAGAAGTATCGCCAGAAACTCAATGCCGCCAGCCGCTGACACGCCGCTTGCCATAGGCATCGACATCGGCACGTCCGGCGCGCGTGCGGTCGCCATGCGTCCGGATTTTTCCATCGCCGCGCGTTCCGCCGTTTCGCTCGAGTTGTTTGGCCGGAATGCCCGCGACCCTGAAGTGTGGTGGTCAGCGGTCGGCGCAGCGCTGGCGGAACTGCTTTCGGGCATCGACCGAACAGCGGTCCGGTCGATCGCTGTTGACGGCACTTCAGGTACGTTGCTGCCGGTCGACGGCGCCGGGCGGCCGCTGGCGGAGCCG
Organism: Mesorhizobium sp. M0772; assembly: GCF_040320135.1. Classification (NCBI taxonomy): domain Bacteria; kingdom Pseudomonadati; phylum Pseudomonadota; class Alphaproteobacteria; order Hyphomicrobiales; family Phyllobacteriaceae; genus Mesorhizobium; species Mesorhizobium sp. M0772. Next base: position 11,029 of record NZ_JAMYPB010000024.1, read on the forward strand.
CTGATGTACAACGATACGGTCGCCGACAACGCCATTCTGGTCGCGATCGCTCGCGAAGCCCCAGCGACCAGTGCCGCACTTGGGGCGACGTCCGGTCTCGCCAAGGCGCTCTGGTTCCAGCGCACGCCCGGTGTTGCCGCGGTGCTGCATCAGGCGGACTGGATCGCGGGACAATTCTCCGGTCGCTTCGATGTCAGCGACGAGAACAATGCCTTGAAAACCGGTTACGACATCACGGCCCGCTGCTGGCCGGACTGGATTGCGGCCACCGAAATGCGCATGGAGTTGCTGCCCGGCGTCGTCAGGCCGGGCGATGTCGTTGGCAAGCTAACCGCGGATGCCGCGGATATGTTCGGCTTACCGCGCGAAATCGCCGTCGTCGCCGGAACGACCGATGGCTGCGCCTCGTTCCTGGCGACAGGTGCCGCGGCAATAGGCGACGGCGTCACCGTGCTGGGGTCGTCGTTGACCGTCAAGATCCTGTCCGACCGGCCTATCTCGGCGCCACGCTTCGGCATCTACAGCCATCGGCTTGGAGATGTCTGGCTGGCGGGCGGCGCATCGAACTCCGGCGGCAAGGTGCTGACACAGCATTTCCCTCTGGCGCGCATCGTCGAGCTGAGCATGGCGATCGACCCGATGACCGAGACCGGCCTCGACTACTATCCTCTTGCCACTGCAGGTGAACGCTTTCCGATCGCCGATCCGGCACTGCCGCCGCGTCTTGTGCCGCGACCGGTGGAGGACGCCGACTATCTGAAAGCGATGTTGGAGGGTATCGCCGCGATCGAGGCACTCGGCTACGACAGGCTCGCCGAGCTCGGCGCGCCGCGGCTGACATCGGTCAGAAGCGTCGGCGGCGGTGCGGCGAATGCCGCCTGGACGGCGATCCGGCAGCGCAGACTTGGTGTTGATTTCCTGCCGGCACTTTCGGACGAAGCCGCCGCCGGCACGGCGCGGCTGGCGCTGACGGGCGCAACCGCGGCGGGGCTTCTATGAGCGCGAAAACAGTCGAACACCTCAACGGCGTCAACCAGCTGGCCGAGCGCTATGATTTTTTCCTGCTCGATCAGTTCGGCGTGCTCCATGACGGCGCCAGCCCCTATCCAGGGGCGGTGGAAGCACTGTCGGCGCTGAAGCGCGCCGGCAAGACCATTGTGCTGATCTCGAACTCCGGCAAGCGGGCGGGGCCTAACGAGAGCCGGCTGCTAAAGCTCGGCTTCGAACCGGGAAGCTGGGACCATTTTGTTTCTTCCGGCGAGGTCGCGTGGGAGTTCTTCCACGACATGGCGGTATCCGGAAAGCTACTGCCAAACACGAAATGCCTGTTGATAAGCCGCGACGATGACCGCTCGGCGATCGAAGGTCTGCCCTTCGCATTGACCAAGGACGGTGACGATGCCGGGCTGGTGCTGATTTCGGCCAGCGAGGGCGACCGCTACGATCTTGAGCACTATCGCCGGCTTCTTGCGCCGGCTGCGGTGCGGCAGGTGCCATGCTTTTGCACCAACCCTGACAAGATCATGCTAACGGCGGTGGGGCCGCGCTTCGGCGCCGGCCGGCTGGCGGATCTCTACGAGGACCTCGGTGGTAGCGTCACGCGTATCGGCAAGCCTTACCCCACTATATTCGGCGCTGCGCTAGCGGTGGCAGGCAATCCAGACCGCAGCACTGTGGTCTGCGTCGGCGACAGCGTCGAACACGACATCGCCGGCGGACTTGCTGCCGGCGTGGCCACGGTGCTGGTTCTGTCAGGAATATTGGCGGACACACCTGACCTGTTCGACCTATTAGACACGATGGACGCCTACCCGGATTACACCATGGATGGCTTCAGGTTTCGCTGATTTGATTAACCCGGCAGCGCTCGCGCCCGAATCCGGCCTCAACGCCTCGTGGCCACGAGCATTGGCCGGCTGGCTCAAGACTGCCGAACAGCGCGGATCCAGTCGAGCCGCGCGGCTGGAATGAGGCCGTAATTGTAGAAATTGACGCCGTCCACACCGGGCGCCAGCGCCGGCTTCACCTTGGCCGCGAGGATGTCGGGGCGGGCCATTTCCGGATAGAACAGCCGGTAGCCGGCGCCGAGGAATTTGTCCGCGCCCAGTGCCGCACGGCCGGCCGCCATCAGGCTGGCGACATCGCCGGCCTGCATGTCGTAGGCGCACAGGATCGCCCCGTCGCAGACCTTGCCCAGCGCTGCCAGATCGCAACCGCCAAGCCAGCCGTCTTTCAGATCGATAATGACGACCCGCGTCGTGGGATCGGCTACCTCGCGCAGTTCGGCGACCAGGCTGGTCACTGGCTCGAATCGCCACAAGAGATAGGCATGGAGCTCCGGCCACGGCGCAAAGGCGTCGAGGCCGCAGGCGGGGAAATCGGGAAAGCGCCGCTCAGGCACCGCACGCTCGCAGGTCTCGACGATCCATTGCCTGGTGAGCTTACGCGCCGCCTCGGCATCGATGCCGGCTTTTGCCGCACGGGCGACGCAGGACGGACAGAAGCACAGAGACAAAAGAAAATCGTCTTCCGGCGTCAGCCCGACACCGTCCTTCTCGTGATGGTATTCATGGGCAAAGCCCATGAAGGACGGGCTTTCAAGTTCTATCCGGTCCGGCCGATAGCTGTGCGAGATGTCGGCGATCAGCGCGCGGACATAGGCGCGCGCATCGGGATGGGACGGGCAGAGATTGTAGTAGTTGGCGTCGCCGAAGGCGTTGCGGGTGACGGCCTGCGGATGCAGCATGCCCAGGCGGGTGTTGTGCAGGCAGACCGTCCAGCACGAAACGCCTAGCCCGCCCGCGTCGCGACGGCGGATGAGCTGACCGAGCACGTCGCCGCCCTCGGTGATCACGTCAGCCACCTTGGGTTGGATGGCTAGACTTCCCCAGCGCGCTGCGGTCGGCTTGAAATAGATGGTGCCGTCCTCAGGGAAATAGGCCTTGCGGCGCGGACTGCGCGGCTGCAGGAAGCGCCCGGCATGATAGGATGTCGCCAGGCTGATCATGTTGAGCCCGGCGCGCCCGACAAGATCACGTTCGACCGTCTCCAGGCCGAGATCCTGGATGTCCCAGGGATAGGTCCACATGGACAGTTGCTGCATGGAATATCCTCTGCCTGATCCGGGTTTGGCTCAGCCGTCGACCGGCTCTGCGACCTGCATTAGGCAGTCGCCCGCCTCACACATCGTGTGCAGCCGGCGCGACAGCACCAAGCCGCTTTCGGCGAAATGCAGGGCCTCCTCGGCAACATCGAGCCGCTCGAGATCGTGGTACCAGCCGGCCAATTGTCCTGAAGTGACACTGTCGCCGAGCCTGGCGGCGGGCTCGAACCAGCCGCGGCGGGTAGCATAGAGGCCCTGGCTGTGCCTGGACAGGGACAGCAGCCTTGTCGGCGCCGAATGCTTTTCGCCAGCGCCAAGAACCGGCGCGCCGACCACACCCATTGCTATCATCAGACGGTCGAGTGCGCGGGCCGTGATCGCCATCGAATCGACCGTTGCGGTGCCACCGCCGCCGAACTCACCGCTGACGCCGACGGCGCCGGCGCGGCGCGCTGCGCCCATCGAGGTTGGCGAGGCCTGGCCGTTGTCAGCGATAAAGCCGTAGGGCATGCCGAGCTTGCGCATCAGCTCGACGCCACGCCGGTGGCGCTCGGGATCGGCGTTGCGTTCGACCAGCGCGGTCGGCAGATGCTCCATCGACGTGCCGCCCGAATGGATATCGAAGACGACGTCGTGACGGGGGAACAGCTCCGTCTCAAGGAAATTGGCGAGCCGGCTTGTCGGCGTTCCCGAGGGATCGCCGGGAAAGGCCCGGTTGAGATTGCCGCCGTCGAGCGGCGAGCAGCGCTTGGCGGCCATCACCGCAGGGGCGTTGGCCATCGGCATGATGGTGATGCGGCCCTTGATGCGCTTCGGATCGAGCCGGCGCACCAGTTTTGCCAGCGACAGCTCGCCCTCATATTCGTCGCCGTGATTGCCGGCCATCAAAAGCAGTGTGGGGCCGTCGCCGTTGCGGATGAGGCAGATCGGCACCTTGACCTGAAAGTAGGGCGAGCGATCGATCGAGAACGGAATGCTTAGATGGCTGAGCGTCTTGCCGTCGCGGTCGAAATCGAGCGTGTGGGCGAGGCCGGTGTGCATGGTCAGACCGCCGCGACCGCGGTGATTTCGATGCGCAGATCAGGGTCGGCAAGGCGCGCCTCGACGCAGGCCCGCGCCGGCAGGCGGGCAGGATCGATCCAGGCATCGTAGATGCTGTTCATGGCCTCGAAATCACCGATCTGCGGCAGGAAGATGTTGACCGCCACCAGCTTCGACTTGCTGCTGCCGGCCTCGACCAGCAGCGCCTCGACTTTGGCCAGCACGTCGCTGGTCTGGCCTTCGATGCCGGCCTTGCGATCGTTGGCCACCTGGCCGGCTATGTGAACGAGGCCGCCATAGACGACTGCCTGCGACATGCGCGAGCCGGACTGAAAATACTTGATCATATCGGATCCTTTCGAGGTTCTCTTTTTGGGGGATCTGGTCAGCCGAACCAGGTGGGGAAAGCGTGGCGGACGTGGCCGGTCGCGTCGACGCCGAAGATCACGCGATAACGGTCGAGGCAGGTGCAGGGATGCGAGATGCCGAATTCGACGACGTCGCCGACGGCCACGTCGTCGCTCGGTGCAATCGACAGGAAGGAATGCTGGTCGTTGAGCTTGACCACCTCGGCGCGCGCCGCCGGCATCGGCAGCGGCTTGCAGGCACGAAAGACGGTGAGCGGCGTTGGAAAGCCCTGGTCGAACGACACGTCGCGCATGCCCATGCCGCAGATGACAAGGCCCGGCTCCGGACGCGACAGCACTTCGGCCCAAAGGCGTAGCGCAGGGCGAAAGGAATGCCGCGCCGAAGCGCTGATGCCGCCTATGGCAAAACCCTTGCGGGTATCGAGGGCGCCGAGCGAACGGTCATAGGTGCCGTGGTCGTGGAAGAAGATGGCGCCGCTGCGCAGCACCAGCGTTGCGTTGCCGTCGCTGGAAACGAGGGGTGCAAGCGCCGCGACCACCTGGTCGAAGAAGGCGGAGCCGCCGGCTGTGACGATCAGCGGTGCGTCGCCGCCGACGCGGGCACGCAGCCGCAGGAACATGTCGGCGGTCATTGCCAGCAGGCCGGATATCACCTCATCGGTGCGACCGGGCTCGGGTTGCGCCGCCGCCCCTTCATAGGTCGCAACGCCGGCGATCAGCAGCCGCCCGCCGGCAGCCGTGATCGCATCGGCCATGGCCTCGGCTTGCGCGGTGGTGCGGGCGCCCGCCCTGCCCGCACCAAGTTCGACCAGCACATGCAAAGGCGGCAGTGCCGCATTGGCGCGCCAAGCCTCGGAAAGCGCGTTCACGGCGTCGACCGAGTCGGCAAAGACATAGAGCTCGGCATCCGGCCAGGCACCAGCAAGCACGGCCAGCCGGTTGGCGCCGCCGGCTCCGCCAACCTCATTGGCGATGATCAGCCGTGTCAAGCCGGCCTTCAGCATCACTGTCGCTTGCCTGATGTCGGCGACCGTCGTGCCCCATGCGCCGGCCTCGACCAGCGACCGGGCAAGGTCGGGCGCCATCGGCGTCTTGGCATGCGGAGCGATCTCAACATTGTGTTCGCGCGCATAGCGCAGGAACAGGTCGCGATTGGCGGAGAAGGCCGCCTCGTCGAGGGTCAGCACCGGAAGCGCCATGCGTCCATCCGCGGGATGCCAGTGCTCGGCCGCGACAAGGCTGCTGTCAAGCCCGGTTGTGCCGGGAGGCACGCCGCGGATGCGGTCGTCGAGCTGAAAATTTTCGTGCACCGAAAGGGCTGGAACCGGTGAGTTTTCAGTCATGCGATGCTAACCCTTTACCGTCGCAGAACGAAGCCAGGATCGATCGCCGGTCACAGCCTGAGAAAGATACGTGCCAGAACCTTACGCCGGACCGATCATCGACGCCCATCATCATCTTTGGGATCTCAGACTGGGACGGCATCCCTGGCTCGCCGCCACGGCCGGCGAGCGCGGCGGCCTGGGCGAGCTTGGCCCCTTGCGGCGGAACTATCTGCCCGGGGATTATGCGCGCGATGCCATAGGGCATAATGTCCTCGCGACCGTCCATGTCGAAGCCGGCTGGGCGAGTGGCGACTGCATCGGAGAAACGCGCTGGCTTGAAACACTCGACAAATCGCGCGGCGTCGCCGCCCGCTATGTCGTTCACGTGCCGCTCGCCGATCGCCAGGCGCCTGCGCTGATCGAAGCGCAAGCCGCGTTCGAGCGCGTCGCCGGCGTGCGCGACATATTGAGCTGGGATCCCGACCCTGCCCGCCGTTTTGCGGCCCGTGACGGCATCATGGACGATCCGGCCTGGCGCGCCGGGCTTGCCTTGCTTGGCCAGCATCGGCTGGCCTTCGACCTGATGGTGTTTCCGCGCCAGCTCGCCGACGCGGGGCGGCTTGCCAGGGCCTTCCCCAACCAGCAATTCGTGCTCAACCATTGCGGTAGCCCGATCGACCGCGACGCCGATGGCATGCAGGTGTGGCGCGACGGGCTGCGGCTTCTGTCGCAATGCGACAACGTCGCCATCAAAATATCGGATCTGGTCGCCTACGATCATGACTGGACGCTCGACAGTCTGGAGCCCGTCGTCCTGCACTGCATCGATTGTTTCGGCACCGGTCGCGCCATGTTCGGCAGCGACTTTCCGGTCGCCGGCCTGCATGCCTCGTTCGATGACATATATGACGGCTTCAAAACCATCACAGCGGACTTTTCCGCCGACGAGCAGACGGCGCTGTTCTTCGGCAACGCAAAGCGCATCTATCGGCTCGACGATGTGTCATCGGCGCGCCTGCTCCCGGCCTGAGAGCAGCAGCAGGCCGAGGATCAGCGAGCCGAACAGGATGCTGCGCCAGCCGGGCGATGCGTTGACGACGGTGATCAGCGCGGTGATGGTGACCAGCAGGATGGCGCCGGGGATGGTGCCGGCATAGGTGCCGAGCCCGCCGAGGATCGAGGTGCCACCGAGGACCACGGCGGCAATCGAGGCGAGCAGATAGGGATCGCCGATGCCGACATAGCCCTGTCCGTTCATGCCCAACACGAGCACGCCGGCAAGTCCCGAGCAGAAGCCGCTGATGCCGTAGACCGCAAGCGTCGTGGACGTGACCGGAACACCGGACAATGCCGCGGCAAGTGGGTTGGCGCCCATGGCGAAAATCCGGGCGCCGAGCGATGTCGCATGCATCGTGGTCAGCACGATCACCGAGACGACCACCCACAACAATACGCCAGCGGGAATGCCGGCCGGCCGGCCATTGCCGAGCCAGTGGACCAGCGGGTTCTCGGCGGTCACGGCGCTGCCGCCGGCGATGATGATCAACAGACCCTGCAAGAATGTCGCCATGGCCAATGTCATGATCATCGGGTGGACGCGCAGCAAAGCGACGCCGAGCCCGTTGACCAGGCCGATTGCCGTGGTCAGCACCAGAACGGCAAGAATGGCGGTGATGCCGGTCGGATCCACCTGCCACGACAGCAGCGGCAGGCTGACGGCGCTGACCGTGACGATGGCCGCGACGGAAAGGTCGATGCCGCCGGCGATCACCACAAAAGTCTGGCCCGCGGCAACCAGGCCGATGACGGCGCCGAGCTCCACCAGATAGCGCAGATGGCCATAAGCGCCGAAGCCGCGCGAAACGAAGCTCGCCACGATCCAGACCGCGGCAACGATGGCAACGGTGAGAAACGGCCGGCTGCGCAGGACCGTCAGGGCGCGTTTGCCGCCCGCGCTGTCATTCCATGCTGTCATTGCTGTGCCTTGCGGAATTGCGGGATGGCGACCGCGCCGATGATGATCAGGCCCTGGGCCACATATTGTGCGACCGGCGTGAAGCCGAGGAAGAACATGACGCCGATCATCAGGCTGAGCAGCAGGCTGCCGGCAAGCGCGCCGCGCATCGTGCCCTGGCCGCCGAGGAAGCCGATGCCGCCGAGCACCGCAGCGGCAATCGAGTTCAGGGTAAAGGCGGCGCCGATGACCGGGTCGCCCGAACCGGTCTGTGCGGCGACGAACAAGCCGGCGCCAGTGGAGAGCAGACCGCTGATCGCATAGGCCGCAATGCGCGCGCCGTCGACCGGCACGCCGGAGCGATAGGCGCCGACCGGATTCTCGCCGGCGGCATAGAGGCTCAAGCCAAGCGGCGTGGCGAGATAGAGCTTCCACAGGAGAATGATGACCACCAGCAGCACGAATGCCGCCGGTGTGTTGCCGGCAAGCAGGTCGGACAGCCACGCCGGGATTGCGCCGCCGGGCCGCGGCAGGATCAGCAGTGCGGCGCCGCCGATGATGAACGACCCGGCAAGCGTCACCACGATCGCCGGCAGGCGAAGCCGTACCACGATGAAGCCGGTCGCCGCCCCGATGCCGAGGCCCGTCAGCGCCACTGCGGCAGTGCCCCCGGCGACGCCCAGCGGCCCGGCCATCGTCGTCGCGGCGATGACCGCGCCCAAGCTGACCGTCGCGCCGATGGCCAGGCTGATGCCGCCGGTGAGCATCAGGATCGCCTGCGCCATGGCGACCAGCGCCAATGGAAACCAGCTCTGCGTGAATTTGGCGAAGCCGGACGCCGTGAACAGGCCCGGAAAGAGGACGCCATAGGCGATGAGAAACACCAGGACGACGGCAAACAGGCTGCGCACGCCGACATTGCGACGCATCTGCACCGGCCAGTAGAGCGCATCGGTCTGCCGGGCGGAGGAAGATCCGTTCATGCCGCAACCTTCCGCTGTTCGGCGCCCATCGCCGCGGAGACGATGGCTTCCTCGCTCAGCGCTCCACGCGCCAGCATGGCGACGATGCGGCCTTCGCGGACGATGGCTACACGGTCGCAAAGGTGCACGAGTTCGGGCGTGTCGGAACTGAGCAGCACGACCGCCTTGCCGGCGGCGGCGAAATTGCGAAGCATCATGTAGATCTCACGTTTTGTTTCGACGTCGACGCCGCGCGTCGGATCGTTGAGCAGAAGCACCAGCGGGTCGTGCGGCATCCATTTCGCCAGCGCCACCTTCTGCTGGTTGCCGCCCGATAGAGCCTGCGCCGCCCGCCCGAGGTGACCCTTGATGCCGAGTTGGACGGCAAGGCTTTTGGCCGTCTCGCGCTCTGCGCGGCGGCTGCGCAGCTTCAGCGCCGGCAGCCTGGCAAAGGCGGGCAGCATCATGTTGGTGATGATGGGATGGATCAGGTGCAGGCCCTCGCGCTTGCGATCCGCGGGCACATAGGCCAACCCCAGCGCGTTGGCTTTCGGCACGCCGCCGGGCAGGCCGGAGGCGCCGTTGACGGTCGCCGACGCCGTCCGTGCCGGAATGGCGCCGTAGAGACCGAGCAGCAGATCTTCCTGCCCTTGCCCGACCAGACCGCCAATGCCAAGCACTTCGCCCGTTTTGATATCTAGATCGACGTCGCGCATCAGGCCGGCCGAAAGATTTCGGACGGAGATAGCGTCGGCAGGCAAACTGGAAGGCTGCCATTGCGGAAAAAGATCACCGGGATCGCGGCCGACCATCAGCCGAACCAACCCGGCGGCGTCGGTGCCTTCCAGGGTGCGGTCGGCCGTGCAGGTGCCGTCCTTCAGCACGGTGACGTGCTGGCATAGCGCCATGACTTCGTTCAGTCGGTGCGAGATGTAGAGAATGGCGATGCCTTCGCCGCGCAACCGCTGCAGCAGATCGGTGAGGATTTTGGTTTCGGTTGCCGATAGCGACGATGTCGGTTCGTCGAGAATGAGCACGCGCGGCCGGCGGTAGAGCGCCTTGGCGATCTCCACCATTTGGCGGCGGCCGAGCGACAGATGCCCGACCGGCGTCGACAGCGGCTCGTGCAGCCCGACAAGTTCGCATGCGGTCCTCGCCCGCGCAGCGAGTTCGCGGTAGTCAATCAGGCCGAACCGTTTGGGATAGGCGCCGAGACCAATATTTTCGGCGATGGAAAGACTGGCCGTCAGGCTGAGTTCCTGCTGGACGACGGCGATGCCGGCCTGCCGCGCAACAGCCGGCGTCATGCGTGAGACCGCGCGTCCATCGACCTCGATCGTCCCGCCATCCGGTCTCAAGGCGCCGGACAAAAGGTTGATCAAGGTCGACTTTCCGGCGCCGTTCTCGCCGAGCAGCGCATGCACGCGGCCCGGCTGGAGAGCGATTGAAACGTCGCGCAGGACGGGGTTGCCGAAGAAAGACTTCGACACACCCCGCGCCGCGAGCAGCGGAGCCATGGTTGTCAACGCTACAACCCTTCAGGCTTATTTCTGAGCCAGCAGCTTCTTGAACAGCTCCTCATCGTAAGGAGAAAAGATGTAGCCGTCAGCCGGGAAGTCCTTGGCCCGGGCGAGGTATTCGTCGATGTTGGAATTGTCGATTACCGGCAGCGGAATCTTGACGAAAGTCGGCACATCCTTGCCTTCCAGCGCCTGGACGGCAGTGTAGGTGGCGAAGGCGCCGAGCCAGTTCGGCTGCATCGTCGCCCAGCTCTTCAAGCCCTTTTCTTTCCAGAGTTCCAAAAACTGCCGGGCGTTCTCACCGGTGATCGGCACCTGTTCACGGCCCTGCTTGTCGAGGGCCAGCACGGCGCCTGCCGACAGAGCGCCGCCGAGCGACAGGATGCCGTCGATCTCGGGGTTGGCGAAGAGGAGGCTGGTGACGGCTTCCTGTGCCGGCGCGACGTTGTAGGGCGTGTTGGTCTCGGCAAGCACCGTCACGTCGGGATGGGCCTTGAGCTCAGCGTCGGCGCCTTTGCGCCTGTCATCGCTGACCGAAACCCCGGCGGGGCCATTGAGGATCAGGATCTTGCCCTTGCCGCCGATGGCGTCGATCAGGAACTTGGCGGCCTGGTCGCCCCATTGCGAAGAATCGGTGTTGACCTTGGCGGTGACCTTGTCGGTGTCGACGAGGCTGTCGAAGTTGATGATGGCGATGCCCTTGGCGCAGGCGTCGGCCAGAACGCGTGCCGGTGCGGTCGACGAACCGGCGATCAGGATGATGGCGTCGACATCGGAATCGATCATCGACTGAATCTGCTGGATCTGGACGTTGGCATCGCCCTGAGCGTCGGTGACGAGGAGCTTGTCGACCAGTCCCTGCTTCTTCAGGGTCTCGACTTCGGCTTCGATCGTGCCTTGGGTCTGCTTCATCCAGGTCGGCACGGAATAGATGTTGGCCCAGCCGATCGTGTACGGCGCCTTGCGGTCGCCCTTGATGCAGTTGGCGGCGGCATTGGCCTGCGAGGCGACGCCAAAGCTCAGCACGAGACCGAGGCAAAGCGCGCTGGCGGATGCGAAAAACGGTGATTTCATCATGACTGTTCCCTTCAGAGGTTGTGGCCTCGACGTGCAGAACAAGGGCGAGGAAACCCGTCGGTCGCCGGGTCTTGGAAACCGTGTGTCCTCTCGGGATTTGTCTGCGTCAGGCTCGTTAGTTTGTCTGGTATTTCAGACAATGTGTCTGTATATCGGACAAATTGGATGCTAGACCGAGCCTTGACATCTTTCAAGCGCCTTGAGACGAGAACCGAAATGATTTTGGCGGATGGTCATGAGCCACGGCACTAACGATGCGATCGGGAAGGAAGCCGGCGCGGAGCCGCGCAACGGCGAACGACGACGCGGCATTGACCGCGTCATCATGCTGCTCGAGGCGTTGCTGCGGCACCGCGCGCCAATGCGCGTCGGCGACATCGCCAAAATGATCGGCGCGCCGCGTTCGACCACCTACGAGATCGTCAACAGCCTGCTCGACGCCGAAATGCTCGAAAACGTCGGCGGTGAAGGTTACGTCTATTTCGGACGCGCCATGCATCTGTTCGGCTGGGCCTACTCACATCACAATGCCCATTACCGTCGCATCATCGAGACCTTGGATAAGTTGGCCGCCGAGACAGGCGAGACGGTCCAGCTATGCGGCCTGCGTGGCAACAAATACGTCGTTCTTGACTGCCGAGATTCCCCAGGCCCGTTCCGGATCTCAAGCGATGTTGGGGTTGAGGTGCCGATCCCATGGACGGCATCCGGACGGCTGCTCCTCGGCCATATGAACGAGCAAGAGTTGAGGGATTTCATCCCATCTGGCGACTACAGGCTTCCCGACGGCCGCATCATTGCACCAGCCGAATTCTTTGCCGATGTTGCCTTGGCCCACCGGCAGGGTTTCAGCGAGACCACAGCCTTGGCCGACCGTTTCACCTGGTGCATGGCGGCCCCCATCCGTGACGGCCACGGCGCCATCAAAAGGACCTTGTGTTTGGTGTTACCCGTCGACACGCCGGAGCCACGGCGCGACGAACTGCTTGCGTTGCTGCGCGAGCGCGCCCGTGGACTGTCTCTGGCGGGAGGCTGACGATCAGCCGTCGTGCCCTCTGGCTGAAGCCTCTTAAAGGCACATGGATTCCGCTCTTCCCCATTGGTTCCATTTAGGTTCGGGACCTTAGTCCCATAGTCGGTGGATAAGGTCCGAACCAGGGAACACGCAACCGGAAGCCACATTAGGAGAAGACCGTCGATCAAAGTCCCTTCATCGCCGGTTGAGGATCCCGCCGCTCTTACTGTCGAGAGCGCGGCGGGATCCTTATGCGCGGAGCGAGCACATGAGATTTGTCGAAATTTTCACAGATGTGCTTACGGCCCTGCTTCTCGCTTTATTCGTGTGCGGGATATTCGCTGTTTTCGGAGGCCATCTGGTTCCTCCACGCTACGCAAAGATGGTGTTGCTGCCGGACCTCGATAAGATGACGACTGCGTCATCTACACCCAGCTTGCCCGATTCCATCGACTTGCAAGTTCAAAAGCGCCCAGAGGTGCAAAGGTCTGCCGGCGTGACACAGCGCGCAGTCGGTCTGGAGCCGCCAGTGCCATCCAGCAAGCGGTAAGAATCAGCGGAGGTTTTCGTGGCTCCCCAGCTATCAGAGAGCGCCATCGATTATTGACAGACCCGGCTCTTGAAATTGGCTGAAATCGCCGCTCCACATTTCCGCATCTGTTTGAATTGTGTTTATCAACTAGTGCGAACGCTATGGCGAAGCAGGTTGAGTTGGCGGCGTTCCTGGCTGATCCCCGCCAGTGCTTGATCGCGGCGTGGGATCCTTGTCGAGCTTGGGATTTCGGTCCACCGGTTCGCCATTCACATCGTCGGCCTTGGAGTTTGCAGGGTCCGTTTGGCCAGGATTTGGGCTGTAAGTATCTGGCGATGGAACCCGGCTGTTTTGTTGTGTCGCCGGTGTCTTAGCCTGCTCGCCATAGATTTCAGCGATCCCCCAGGCAACGAGCGCCAAGACAAGGCCGGCCAAGAGCACGCCAAGGACCGGTCGCCCCAAGCCACCCTGCCTGGCCCGCTTTTCCGGAATGTTTCTGCTCATGATCGCAACCTTGGGCTAAGAGGAGTGGCCCGCGCTCCAGGAGCGAAGACGCGAGACGGTCAAGAGTTCCGGACGTTGGCCATGCGGCGAACAGGGAACTCGCTGCACATACCGAACTCGCTGGCGCTGTTGATGTTCCCACGGAATACAAACAGCGCGCCGCCGCGATCCGGACGGGCAATTTGGTTTGGAGTGGCTGGAACGAGCCAGTTCAAGGTCAACCAGCGGCGGTGTGCGTAAGCGAGCATTGCGAGCCAGACTGGAACTTTGCCGAATCTGCCGCGTTGCCGACCATGGCCGACTACAACGAGACCACCAATCCGGTGCTGACCGGTTGCAAGGCCCGCGTTGTCACCAGGGACATCTGTTTGAAGGCTATCTGAATTTGCTCCTCGTTGTTGGCGATTCCGCCCGATGGAACATCCTGATCCGCTCGCGGTTGGGGAAGCCCGGGCCAGCGGCAGGAGCATCATCATGAACGTCGAACGTAACCCGGCGGAAGACAGAGGCGATATTCAGTCTGGGGTGACAGAGGACAAGACGCCAGGATTCGACCCGGCGGCGGCGCCTATGGAAACCGATGCCGAAGCAGCAGACACCTGCGCCGTGCCGGTTCCCGCAGCGACGGGCACGCCGGCTTTCGCTAATCAAGCAAGCTTCGCCAATGCGATGCGGCGGCCGGACGACGAGCGCGCCCCGGCCCCGAGTAAAAACGGCCCGGTGCTGGCCATTGTCGCGCTTGTCGTCGTTGCCGCCGTCGTGTTCGTTGTCGCCGCGATTCTGGCGCGATAGCAGATCCTGCGCTTGCGCCAAACCTCTGCCCTGCGAAGCGATCAGGGATGCGGTCGTGGCAGCAGGCGATCAGCGGCTGGAAAAACAAGCTGCAGGTTGCAGCGGCGCATGGCACGCCGGCCGGCACCCTGACCGAGCAGCATTGCGGCATGGCCGAACCCGGCTCGGCCGCCAAGGGTTGAGGCCGGATGCTCGTTCGAAGCGGGAACATTTCACATCAAGCCAAGTTCGGGCTCGCAGAGCTTGTCGTCAAGGAACAGCACATGAAGGCCCTGACATGGCACGGCAAAGGCGACATACGTTGCGGACAGGTGGCCGATCCGACGATCCAGGATGAACGCGACATCGCTGCAGAAAGTTCGGAACGGCGATATCGACCCGTCATTCGTGATCACCCATCGGGCTGGCCTCAAGGCCGGGCCCGCACTTTACAAAACCTTCCGCGACAGGGAGGACGGCTGCATCAAAGTCGTGATGCGCCCGCACGGCTGACCGTTCTGTCCAATGGCCCGACTTTGTTGTCCGGCCGTCTGCATGCTGAAAAGGCGAGAGTTGAAAATGGCCAAGGACAAACCCGCATCGACAAACCCGGCCGCCACACCTTCGGTCAGATCGCCTGAGGCCGCCGGCCTGCCACATCCCCCTCGCGATGCTGAAGACAGCGATTCCGGCGCCAGGCCGACGGCGCCCAAGACCGCTGGCGCCCAGCAAGCGTCCAGATCGCCGCTCGACAGCCGCGTTGCAAATCGCAATGCCGGCCGTCCTCGTCAGGCAGGCACGACGCCTCGGCCGACCGACGAACCGCTGGAGTAAGATGAAACCTAAGCTGCGGCGCGGGTATCCGCACCGCGGAGTGTGTGCGCAGTCAGGGTTTTCCTGCCCTGCCGACAGGGCCATACAGGTCTTGATCTCTCGTGGATCGTCGGGATCGGCAATCAATACTTTAGCGGGAAATTCGATGGTACCGTTGGCTGGGATCGAACCAGCGACCTCCGGATCCACAATCCGGCGCTCTAACCATCTGAGCTACAACGGCACGTTCGCCTGAGCCAGATCGTGGTGAAAATTCATTCTCCGAGATCCGCTCTGTCGTTCGGCGATGCGTCCAATACGGTCTATCAGAGACTAATTCAAGGCCTTTGATAAGGCAAAGCCGGTTCTGCCAACAGGCGCCGGTTTCTTCGGCAAAAGAAAAAGGCCGGCGGGAGGAGGTGCCGGCCTTTTCCTGTTACGAGCCAGCGGGAGGAGGTGCTGGCTGGTCACCCCGGAGAGCAGAGGGAGGAGGTTCCACTCGCCGGGTATTCATTTGGACAACTCTATCGCACACCTATTTGTCTGACGAAATGCGACGTTTTGATGCATTGCAGAGTTGTGCGCAATTATTAGGCGGCCTTGATGTCCTTCAGGGCCTTCTCGAAAGCGGTCTTGACCGGCTTGGAGACGTCTTCGGCAGCCTTCGAAGCAACAGCCTGGAAGTCCTTGGCCTGCTCGACCGTGGTCTCGACGCGCTTGCGCAGGAAGGCGGTCTGCAGTTCGACCACTTCCGACAGCGACTTGGCGCCGATCAGGGCTTCGAGATGCGAGAAGCCGGCCTCGGCATTGGCGCGCAGAGCGGCGATGGTCTTGAGCGACAGGTCGCTGGAAACGGTCTTGGCCGTCTCGAAGGTCGATTCCAGGACTTTCTGGGTCTCTTCGGCGCCGGTCTTCAGCTTGGAGTAGGCTTCCTTCGACTGCTCGACGCCCTTTTCGGCGAAAGCGCGGATCTGGTCGGTTGCCTTGGAAGCGTCGAAGCTCGGGAATTCAACGTTTTCGATGGTCTCAGCGGTCTTGGCCTTGGTCATTTTCCATCCTTTCGGGGTAGCGGCTTTGACAAAAAGCCGTCTCGTTCATGTATGATGGCAATATAGCGGTTTTTTTGTGCGATGCAATATCTTTGTTGCAGTGCACCATAATTTCTTCCCATGGGTTACCCCAAGAGGTTACCCAAGGGCATTCCGAGGGGCTGTTAACCAAGTGGCCAGAGATTCCACCTGCTTCCCGCCATGGCTTGTGGACCTTCGCCGCGCGGGCTTTTATTAACAAAGCGTTAACTGCAAATTGCCCGCCTTGTAGGTTCGCCAAGAGGGGTTCGCCAAGAGGTTTCACCGAAAGGGTCCGCCAAGCGCATGCCTTCCGAGAACTACTCTTTCCTCGATGTCGCCGTGCTTGATGCGGTTCGCCAGCGCTTCGCCGCCGGCGACGCGATCGCGATTCTGTCGGCCGACCTCGAACAGGTGATCTGGGCCAACGGCCCGGGCGCTGCGGTGTTCGGCTATCCCGACATCGAGGCCATCATCGGCGCCTCGGCACAGCTGCCGCTGATCGCCAGGCGTCAGATCATGGCGACCGCGGGCTTCCCGCAGATCGGCAGCGACCGCGCCATTACGGTACGGCTGGCGACCGGCATCACCAGCCGCGCCGTCGGCTTCCTGGCCAGTGCGGTGACTATGCCGGACCGCGAAAGCGCCATCATGCTGGTGGTGCCGGCAGCGCAGGCCGGCTCGCGCAGTGCTGCCGACATTGCGGCCCGCGCGATCAGCGGCTTTACCGAAGACGGCCATTTCATCGCCTTTGTCGACGCCGCCGGCACTGTCGAGGCGGCTTCGGATGGCTTTGGCGCGCTCGCCATCCGGCCTGAGACGATGGCCGCGCTTGTCGCCGACGTGGCGAGCCAGGACGACCGCATCGTCAAGCGGCTGGTCCCCGGCGGCGCCACGTCCTATCCGGCCGGCTTCGCGCGCCTGACCGAGTCCAGGCATCTGCTGGTGGTCATCGACGAGGATCAGCTCGGTGAGGAAAATCCTGTCGGCGAGCTGGATGCCGAACCTGCTGCAGCGCAGGTCGACGATGGCCCGGCGCAAGCCGCCGCGGAGAACGCGGTAACGGTGGATGCGGTGGCTGACCACCCCCCCGCAAGCGGGAATCAGGGCGCCCCACTCGCGGCCGCGCCTGATGTCGGGGAGACAGGTCCGGCTGCCACCGAGCATGATGCTTCGGCGTCAACCGATACAAAGGCGGACCATCGCGAGCAGACGACCGGCCGCGAGCAGGCGGCGAATGACAGCGCGCCGGCGCAACATGATCATTGGTACTTCCATGCCGGCGAAGAGCCGCAGGCGGGCGAGCCGGACAGCCCGGCGCAGGCCGAGCCGGACTCTGTTTCCCCGGCCGAGAGTGCGCAGTTGGACAGCAGTGCCGCTGCGCCCGCCCTGCCCTCTGACGCAGCCCCACCGGCTGCGCCTCCCGCCAAACGTGAGATCGACCGCTCGGCGCCGCCGCTGCGCTTCGTCTGGCGCACCGACGCCGAGGGCAAGTTCAGCGCGCTGTCGCCGGAATTCGGCGACATTGTCGGCAAAGCCGCCGCCGACGTGATCGGCCGCCGCTTCAAGGACGTCGCGACAATTCTCGGCCTCGACGCCTCGGGCGAGATCGCGGGCCTGCTTGAACGGCGCGACACCTGGTCGGGCCGCTCGGTACTGTGGCCGGTTGCCGGCTCCGACCTGAAGATACCGGTCGATCTGGCAGCACTGCCTGTCTATGGCCGCAGCCGCGCCTTCGAAGGTTTTCGTGGTTTCGGCGTCGCCCGCGCCGGCGATGCGGTGGTCGATCCGGAAGCAATCGGCATGGCGCCGGTCCCCAATGGCGCGCCAGCGGCAGCAGCCGAGCCGGCCTCGGAACAGCCCGTGGCGGAAGCTCCCATGGCGGCCGATCCGTTCGAGGGCGAAGTGCCGGCACTGACCATCGTGCCGAAGCAGGAACGTCGTTTTGCCGACAAGGTCATCCGGCTGGCCGAGCATCGGCAGCCCGCCAACGACAAGCAGCCGACAAGCGAGAGGGGCCTGTCGACGCTGGAGCGCAGCGCTTTCCGCGAAATCGGCGAGCGGCTGAAGAAGGACAATCCCCCGCCGGAGCAGCCGGAGGCTGCCAAGCAGGCCGAACCGGCCAATCCGGATCAGGTAACGCCAGACCAGGCCAAGGCAGATGAGCTCAAGCCGGATCATGTCGAGGCGAACCAGGCTGAAACAGCCGCGCCAGCCCGGCGGCCCGCCGAGGTCTCGAGTCCGGGCGAAGCCGGCCCGGCTGCCGTGGCTGAACCATCGGCAACCGCACCCGAAAATGAAACGGCTGAGGCCGAACCGCCGGAAAGCGATGCCGAGGACGAAAAGGATCTCGCGCGGCTTGACGGCGAGCAGCCGGACGACGGCCTTGCGGACGGCGAAGCAGGCGAGGCGAAGGCGCCGACAGTGTCGCGCTCCCTGCTCGACTATGCCGATCCCGAACCAGGCTCCGTCACCGAAAACAGTACGGAAGCAACGTCGTCCAACGACGAACCTGCGCCGGCTTCCGAACCGGATGATACGCAAGCCCAAGAGATCGTCGAGGCCGCAGAGCCACAGCCGGTTGTTGCCGAGACGCCGGCCAATGCCGGTGAAGACGACAGCATGACGTCGGCCGATTTCCGCGACGCCGAGGACAATGAGGATTGGGCGCCGTCCGACGAGGCGACTGACTCGGCCGTGGAAGACGGGGACAAGGCCGGCGATGCGGACACAGTGCCGGCAGAACCACAGCGCCTGAAAGTGCCGCCGCTCAAGCTTGAGGGGTTCATGCCTTCGGCATTCTCGGCCGGAGATGAACACAAGGCCCCTGACACGTCGATCCTCGGCAAGCTGCCGGTGCCGCTGCTCATCCATTCGGGCGACGAGCTTCATTACGCCAATGAGGAATTCCTCGGCCTGACCGGCTATGACACGCTTGAGGACCTGAGCGACGCCGGCGGGCTCGACGCGCTGTTTGCCGACCCCTATTCAGAAACGGCCGGCGAAAGCGACCACACACTCAAACTGAAGACGCGCGAGGGCCAGGAATTTCGGATCGAAGCCATTTTGCGTTCGGTGCCGTGGCGCGCCGGCAAGGCGCTGATGCTGGTGGTGCGACGTACCGGCGATAACGAGCCGCCGATGGTTGCGCATCTCGCAGCCGAGGAGCAGACGCAGCCCGATGTCTCCGAACTCAAAGCGCGCATTGCCGAGATGCGCACCATCATCGACACCGCGACCGATGGTGTGGTGTTGATCGGCCGCGACGGCGACATCCGCTCGATCAGCCGGCCGGCCGAGGCGCTGTTCGGCTTCGACAGCGACGACGTCACCGGTAAACCGTTCGCCTCGCTGTTTGCCATCGAAAGCCAGCGCGCGGCGCGCGACTATCTGAACGGCCTGTCCGAGCCCGGCGTGGCGAGTGTGATGAACGATGGCCGCGAGGTGATCGGGCGCGAGGCGCAAGGGCGCTTCATCCCGCTGTTCATGACCATCGGCAGGCTGCCCAATGACAGCGGCTTCTGCGCCGTGGTGCGCGACATCACGCAGTGGAAGCGGGCCGAAGAGGATCTGACCCAGGCTCGCGCGGTGGCCGAGCGCGCCTCCTCGCAGAAGACCGATTTCCTCGCCCGCATCAGCCACGAGATCCGCACGCCGCTCAACGCCATTATCGGCTTTTCCGAGCTGATGGTGGACGAGAAGTTCGGCCCGGTAGCCAATGACCGCTACCGCGACTATCTCAGAGACATCAACCGCTCGGGCAACCATGTGCTCGATCTCGTCAATGACCTCCTCGACATTTCGAAGATCGAGGCCGGCCAGCAGGAAATGGACTACGAGGCGGTGTCGCTCAACGATACGCTGGCCGAGACGGTGGCGATGATGCAGCCGCAGGCCAACCGCGAGCGTGTCATCATTCGCTCCAGCTTCGCCTCGCGACTGCCGGAAGTCGTCGCCGACCTCAGAAGCGTGCGCCAGATCGCGCTCAACATCCTGTCCAACGCCATTCGCTATACGCAAGCCGGCGGACAGGTGATCGTGTCGACCGCCTATGAAACCTCCGGCGACGTTGTCATGCGGGTGCGCGATACCGGCATTGGCATGAGCCATGCCGAGATCGAGCAGGCGCTGAAGCCGTTCAAGCAGATCAATGCGCTGAAGCGCGGGCGTGGCGACGGCACCGGTCTCGGCCTGCCGCTGACCAAGGCGATGGTGGAAGCCAACCGCGCCCGCTTCACCATCACCTCGACGCCGGGCGAAGGGACGCTGGTCGAGGTCGCCTTCCCGTCGACGCGGGTGCTTGCCGAATAGGGCCGGCCATTCCCGGGCGAGAATCCCGGACAAAGAAAAGGCGTCCAACAGGACGCCTTAAATGGGATTTGCTGTCACAACGGGGGCTTGAGCGAATCTGATCCTCAGGGGACGAGGAACGGGATTTCTCCCTCAAGTTACGTGCGACTATCGACGCCGGGCCTTAACAACTCCTTACCGGCCGTCCAAAAAATTTACGAATGTGTACCACTCATGAAATCTAGGTAAATTCGACCGACATATCTGGTTAACCATCCCGGCCGCGTCACTCAGCCAGCTGCGGCAGGTTCCTGAACAGCTCCAGCGCCTCTGGATTGGCCAACGCTTCCTTGTTCTTGATGGCGCGGCCATGCACCACGTCGCGCACTGCAAGCTCGGTGATCTTGCCCGATTTGGTGCGCGGAATGTCGCTGACGACGACGATCCTTGCCGGCACGTGGCGCGGGCTGGCGCCGCTGCGGATCTTGGAACGAATGCGCTTTTCCAGATCCTCGTCCAGCGTCACGCCGGCGGCCAGCCGCACGAACAGCACGACGCGGACGTCATTGTCGAAATCCTGACCGATGCACAGCGCCTCAAGGATCTCCGGCATCTGTTCGACCTGATTGTAGATCTCCGCCGTGCCCATGCGCACACCGCCCGGATTGAGCGTCGCGTCGGAACGGCCGTGGATGATCATGCCGCCATGCGCGGTCCATTCGGCGAAGTCGCCGTGGCACCAAACATTGTCGAAGCGCTCGAAATAGGCGGCCTGGTATTTCTTGCCCTCAGGATCGTTCCAGAAGCCGATCGGCATCGACGGGAACGCTTTTGTGCAGACCAGCTCACCCTTTTGCTCGCGGATCGGCTTGCCGTCATCGTCCCATACATCGACGGCAAGGCCGAGGCCGGGACCCTGGATCTCGCCGGTCCAGACCGGTTGCGTCGGTACGCCGAGCACGAAACAGGAGACGATGTCGGTGCCGCCGGAAACCGAGGCGAGATGTACGTCCTTCTTGATGCCGTCATAGACGAAGCGGAAATCCTCCGGCGACAACGGTGAGCCGGTGGAGGAAATAGCCCGCACACTCGACAGATCATGGCTGCGGATCGGCTTGAGCCCGGCCTTGCGTACGGAATCGATGAATTTGGCCGAGGTGCCGAAAAAGGTCATCTTCTCGGCATCTGCGAAGCTGAACAGCACATTGCCGTCGGGGTGGAAGGGCGAGCCGTCATAGAGCAGCAGCGTGGCGCCCGAGGCCAGGCCCGACACCAGCCAGTTCCACATCATCCAGCCGCAGGTGGTGAAGTAGAAGAAGCGGTCGCCTTCGATGAGTCCGGCATGCAGCCGGTGTTCCTTGACATGCTGGACCAGCGTGCCGCCGGCCGAATGGACGATGCATTTGGGAATGCCGGTGGTACCTGACGAGAACAGGATGTAGAGCGGATGCGCGAACGGCAGCCGCTCGAACGTGACCGCTTTGGCGGTAAAGGGTAACAGCGCCTCTTCGAGCGCCACGGCCTTGTCGATGATCGCTGCGATATCGCGCGAGGTACCGAGATAGTCGACGATCAGGACCTTGCGGACGGTTTCGAGCTTCGCCGCAACGGCAGCGATCTTGTCGGCTACCTCGATTGCCTTGCCATTGTACCAATAGCCGTCCGGCGCAATGAATATGACCGGCTCGATCTGGCCGAAACGGTCGAGCACGCCCTGCTCGCCGAAATCGGGGGAACAGGACGACCAGACCGCGCCGATGGAGGCGGCCGCCAGCATGGCGGCGACGGTTTCCGGCATGTTGGGCATCATCGCCGCGATGCGGTCGCCCTTTTTCACCTTGAGCGACAGGAAAAGCTGCTGAAAGCGCGAGGTCAGCTGGTGCAGTTCGCTCCACGACAGCCGCCGCTCGATCTTGTCCTCGCCGCGAAAGACGATCGCGTCACCGGAACCGGTCTTCTTCAGCAGGTTCTCGGCGAAGTTCAGCGTCGCTTCGGGAAAGAACGATGCGCCGGGCATCTTGTCGCCATCGACGAGCACGGGCTCGCCCGCATCGGTCCCTTTGTCGCCGACAATGCCGCAAAAGTCCCACAGCAGGCTCCAGAAGCCCTCGCGATCCTCGACCGACCAGCGGTGCAGTTCGGCGTAGGAGGCGAAGGATGTGCCGCTTTTGGCCGCTGCTGCCTTCATGAACGCGGTCAGTGGTGCTGCGTCGATCTGGTCTTGCGTCGGGGTCCAGAGCGGTGCTTCGGCAGCCATTATCGATCCTCCTTGAAGCCCGTCGCGTCGCAAGATAGATATGCTTTTGTTTTGATGCACGTCGTTGTCCCGGAACCGCTGCACTCTTCCGGGCGACATGCACTAGCCTCAGCTTTACAGGCGCGCTGTCCCAAAAACGCCACGCCTCGTAGCAGGCTGAAGCTGCATCGCTTATGCCTACCACCGTGCGGCAGAGCAAGATTTTGTTCCGCTAAACTCGGCCATGTGTGCGCAATTGCCATCGCCGGGCCATAAAGACTTGAAATGCCTCAGCCCTAAGTCGTAGTGACGACTGGAAGGCGTGGTGACAACTGGCGGTTACACCCGTCAGGCGATTTTTATCGGAATGAAAGCAACCGGGGCAATATGCCATCACCTTTGATCCGGCGCGGAATATGGGCGATCGGCGTTGCCGTGCTCGTCATCGCGCTGGTCGTCGCCGCTCTGCCGCTGATTGCCTCGACCCGGATCGTGCGCGATCGCATTGCCTGGGAGATGAGCGCGTGGAGCGGATTCAGGGTCACCATCGCCGGTTCGCCGCGCATCGAGGTGTGGCCGAAGTTCCGCGCCATATTGAGCGACGTCACGCTGTCGCAGTGGACCGAGACCGACGCGCCGCCGGTGATCGAGGCCGAACGGGTCGAGGTCGACCTTTCGGCCATGGCGGCGCTGCAGGGCGATGTGGTGTTTTCGACGGCGCGGCTGGTGCGGCCGACGATCCGGGTCCAGCGCGCCGCAAACGGCATATTCCTGCCCGCCATGCCAACGGGCGGACGCATCACCCGCTCCATCGACACGGCGCGCGGCGTGGTCAACGCCGATCCGACGAAGCCGGATCTGAGCAAGCTGCCCGCCGATCCGTTCGGCACCGTGGAATTCAGGGACGGCCGCATGGTCGCCTCCGTCGGCGGCAAGGACGTCGAATTGCTGACCAGCCTGTCCGGCCAGGCGAGCTGGGCAGCGATGAACAGCAACGCGACCTTGTCGGCGACCGGAATCTGGCGCGGCGAGAGCGTCACCGTCGATGCCGCCTCGCCCAAGCCGCTGGTGCTGTTTGCCGGCGGCGCCGCACCGGTCACGTTTTCGTTCAAGGCAGCGCCGGCCAGCTTCTCGTTCGACGGCACGGCCAGCATGTCGCAAAACGCCTATTTCGATGGCCAGGCGAAATTCGCCGCGCCCTCGCTGCGGCGCGTGCTGGAATGGTCGCAGGCCGGCATTGCTCCTGGTACGGCGATCGGTTCGGTCTCGATTTCGAGCAAGATCACGGCGACCGCCGGCCGCGTCAAATTCGAAAACACCGCGGTGACGCTCGACAACAACCCGGGAATGGGGGCGCTGGATTTTTCGTTCGGCGACGCCTTGCCGGTGATATCAGGCACACTCGCCTTCGATACGCTCGACCTCAGGTCGCTGTTTTCGGCCTTCACGCCGCTGGCGCCGACCGGCGAGACCGGTCCCGGCGAAATCGACACCAGCTTCGCCGACCGGATCAATCTCGATCTGAGGCTGTCAGCGGCACATGCCTCGGCCGGCGCAATCCAGCTTGCCGACGTCGCCGCCACGGCGCAGGTGAAGAACGGGCTTGCCGTCTTCGATATCTCCGATGCGTCGGCCTTTGGCGGCAACGTGCAGAGCAGCCTGCGTTTCGACCGCAAACCGGAGGGCTCGCAGGTCGAGATCCGGCTGCTCGCCTCCGACATTGACGGCGCCGCTTTCGGCACCGCGGCCGGAATGACGCGGCTGGTGCCGGCCAGCACCGGCACTGTCTCGGTCATTCTCAAAGGGCCGGGCAAATCCTGGGACTCGATCTTCGAGAACGCCGACGGCTCGGTCTCTGCGACGTTCGGGCCGGGCGCGCTGAGCGGGCTCAATTTGCCGGCATTTCTGAAGCACACGGAACAGGGCGGCTTCTTCGCGCTCGACGACGTCTCGGACGGGACACTGCCGATGGACGGCGCCGAGCTCAAGGCCACCATCTCGAAGGGTGTGGCAAGGCTGGACAAGGCCGAGGCCAATTCGGCGAAATACAAGGTCTGGCTGTCCGGCATCGCCTCTTACGGCGGACGCGGGCTGGCGCTTTCGGGGGGTGTCACCCAGGCCGACCCGGCAGCGGCACCGGTCAATGGCCAGCAGGGATCCAACCAGTCGTCATTCTTCGTCGGCGGCACCTGGAGCACGCCGTTCATCTCGCCGATCAGCCGCGGCGTCTCAGGCGAATAGGCGGACCCTTACCGGGACCGCCCTATCCCTCGTTTGACGCAATCAACCGCGCTGCGCGGCCTGTTCGTCGAGCTGGCGTTGCACCTCACGCCGCTTGTTGGCGACCGAAGCGATGATGACGCCTACCGCCACGACGGCGATCAGGATGGTGCAGGCGGCGTTGATTTCCGGCGTCACGCCGAGACGCACCTGGCTGTAGATCTTCATCGGCAGCGTGGTGGCGCCAGGCCCGGAGGTGAAGGAGGCGATCACCAGATCGTCAAGCGACAAGGTGAAGGCCAGCATCCAGCCGGAGACGATGGCCGGCATGATCACCGGCAGCGTGATCTGAAAGAAGGTCTTTACCGGCGTTGCGCCGAGGTCCAAGGCAGCTTCTTCCAGCGAACGATCGAACGACACCAGGCGCGACTGCACGACGACAGCCACGAAGCACATGGTCAAGGTGATGTGAGCAAGCGTCACGGTCAGGAAGCCACGGTCGAGACCGACGGCAACGAACAGCAGCAACAGCGACAGGCCGGTGATGACTTCCGGCATGACCAGCGGCGCAAACACCATGCCGGAAAACAGGATGCGGCCGCGGAAGCGGGTGTAGCGGGTCAAGGTCAGTGCTGCCAGCGTGCCGAGCACGGTTGCCACAGTGGCGGAGATGACACCCACACGCGCGGTCACCCAGGTGGCGTCCATCAGCCCCTGATTGTGGAACAGCGAGGCATACCATTTGGTCGAGAAGCCGCCCCAGACGGTGACCAGCTTCGACTCGTTGAAGGAGAAGACGATGAGCAGCACGATCGGCAGATAGAGAAAGGCAAAGCCCAGCACGACCGAGGTGACGTTGAAGCGGCTCCAGGTGGCGTTCATTTGTCCTGCTCCTGGGCGCGTGCCTGGGCCTGCTGGAAGAGCATGATCGGCACGATCAGGAGCAGCAGCAGGATGACGGCGACGGCCGACGACACCGGCCAGTCACGGTTGGCGAAGAATTCATTCCACAAGGTCTTGCCGATCATCAGCGTCTGCGAGCCACCGAGCAGATCGGGAATGACGAACTCGCCGACCGCTGGAATGAACACCAGCAGGCAGCCGGCGATGACCCCGGGCAGCGACAGCGGGAACGTGATCTTCCAGAAGGCTGATGTCGGCGGGCAGCCGAGATCCTTTGCCGCCTCGATCAGCGAGTAATCCATCTTTTCCAGCGACGAATAGAGCGGCAGCACCATGAATGGCAGGTAGGAATAGACGATGCCGATGAAGATCGCCGTGTAAGTGTTGAGGATGATCAGTGGCTGATTGATGATGTGCAGCGACAACAGCAGCTGATTGAGCAGACCCTCGGGCTTGAGGATGCCGATCCAGGCATAGACGCGGATCAGGAACGACGTCCAGAACGGCAGGATAACCAGCATCAGCAAGGTCGGACGGATCGTCGCCGGCGCGCGGGCCATGCCGTAGGCGATCGGGAAACCGACGAGCAAGGTCAGGATCGTCGAGACAGCAGCGATGATAACACTGGTCACGTAGGCTTTGAAGTAAAGCGCGTCCTGCGTTAGCCAGACATAATTGTCGACGCTGAGTTCGCGGAAGCGGACAAAGAACCCGGACATGCCGTCCCTGAAATCGAGCGCCGGCGTGTAGGGCGGCATGGCGATCGCCGACTGCGACAGCGAAATCTTGAAGACGATGATGAACGGGATGAAGAAGAAGAACAGCAGCCAGAGATAAGGCACGATGATGACGAGCCGGCTGACGAAGCCGGCACCGAGCCGCATCAGGAACGGTTTGGCCGCGGCCGATGGACCGGCGTCGGTGAGTGCAATGTTGGACATGGCCGCCCCCTACCGTGTCAGCACGACGCCGGCATCCGGCCGGAAGGAGACCCAGGCGCGGTCGTTCCAGGTCAGCGGGTCCTCGGTGACTCGCGCCGCGTTGAGCGCGCTTGCCCTGATGATCTGCCCGTCATCCAGCCGGATGTGGTAGACGGTCATGTCGCCGAGATAGGCAACGTCGTAGACCTCGCCCTCAAGCGCATTGACGGCGTCGGCCGGTTTCGTCGACGACACCTTGATCTTCTCCGGCCTGATGGCGAAGACGATGTCGGAACCGGCCTTTGTATCGGTGCTGTTTTCGACGACGATCTGGGCCCCTGTCGCGCCGGTGATGCGCGTGGTGTTTGCCGCACGCTCGGCGACCTTGCCCTCGAACATGTTCACATTGCCGACGAAGTGGGCAACGAAGCGCGAACTGGGGGCTTCATAGACTTCCGCCGGCGTCGCCACCTGCATCACCTCGCCCTTGTCGATGATGGCGATGCGGTCGGCCATGGTCATCGCCTCTTCCTGGTCGTGGGTGACGACGACGAAAGTGAGCCCGAGATTTTGCTGCAGGTCCATCAGCTCGAACTGCGTTTCCTCGCGCAGCTTCTTGTCGAGCGCGCCGAGCGGTTCGTCGAGCAGCAGCACTTTCGGCCGCTTGGCGACCGAGCGGGCGAGTGCGACGCGCTGGCGCTGCCCGCCGGAGAGCTGGTGCGGCTTGCGCTTGGCGAACTGCTCGAGCTTGACCAGCTTCAGCATCTCGGCGACGCGCTTTTCGATATCCGGTCCCGGCATGCCTTCCTGCTTGAGGCCGAAGGCAATGTTCTTTTCCACCGTCATATGCGGGAACAGCGCATAGGACTGGAACATCATGTTGACCGGGCGGCGATAGGGCGGGATGCCGCGCAAATCCTGGCCGTCGAGAAGGATACGGCCGGCGGTCGGCTCCTCAAAGCCGGCAAGCATCCTGAGCAAAGTCGACTTTCCGCAACCGGACGCGCCGAGCAGGGCGAAGAACTCGCGCTCGAAAATGGTCAGCGATAGATTGTTGACGGCTGTGAAGTCACCGAACTTCTTGGTGACGTTCTCGAACTGAATGTATGGCTTGGCATTCGGATCAGTCCAAGGCGCAAAATCCCTGCGGATGCTGCCAAGCGATTTCATGTCCCACTCCGTCCTGTTTTTTTGCTTCTTGCCCCAGAGAAGAATGGTCCCGGCAGATGACTGCCGGGACCAGTCGCGTTGCTTACTGGCCGGTGACGATCTTGGTCCAGCTGCGCGTGATCAGGCGCTGGGTCTTGGGATCGTAGGGCTGGACCGTATAGAGTTTCTTCAGGGTCTCGGCGTCCGGATAGACAGCCGGGTCATCCAACAGTGCCTTGTCGACGAACTGCTGCGAAGCCTTGTTGCCGTTGGCGTACAGCACATAGTTGGACGACTTGGCGATCACTTCCGGCTTCATCATGTAGTTGAGAAATTCGAGTGCCTCGGCGGCATGCGGCGCATCGGCGGGAATCGCCATCTGGTCGAACCACATCTGGGCGCCTTCCTTGGGCACGGAATAGCCGATCTCGACGCCTTGCTTGGCCTCGACCGCGCGGTTGCGCGCCTGGAAGACGTCACCCGACCAGCCGACCGCCAGGCAAATATCGCCGTTGGCGAGCGCGTTGATGTATTCGGACGAATGGAATTTGCGGATATACGGCCGCACCTTCAGCAACGTCTCCTCGGCCTTGGCGATGTCGTCAGGTGAGGTGCTGTTCGGATCGAGGCCGAGATATTTGAGCGCCGCCGGGATGATGTCGGCCGGCGAGTCCAGCACATAGACGCCGCAGTCCTTCAGCTTGGCCAGGCTGTCGGGATTGAAGAAAACATCCCAGCTGTCGATCTTGTCGGTGCCGAGTGCAGCCTGCACCTTCTTGATGTTGTAGCCGATGCCGACGGTGCCCCACATGTAATTGATCGAGTATTCATTGCCGGGATCGTATTTGGCGGTCCGCTCCGAAACCGTGTCCCACATGTTGGAAATGTTGGGCAGCTTCGACTTGTCGAGCTTCTGGAACACGCCGGCCTGGATCTGGCGCGCCAGGAAGTTGCCGCTGGGCACGACGACGTCATAGCCGCTGCCGCCGGCAAGCAGCTTGGTCTCGAGGATTTCATTGGAATCGAAGGTGTCGTAGACGACCTTGATGCCGGTCTCCTTGGTGAAGTCGTCAATGATGGAACTGTCGATGTAATCCGACCAGTTGAAGACGTTGACGACGCGATCCTCGGCATGGCCGCCAACGGCGAAAAGCGTCAGAAATGCCGAGGTTGCCGAAAGCCAGAGCGCTTTGCGGATCATGCTGTTCTCCTTTGATGAGTGTTCCTTCGCCAAGTCGTCGCTGTTCGAGCGCGATTGGGCATTTGCTTCAGAGTATTGAGCTTTCCGGGCAGCCACAAGCATGAACTGCCAGCGCCGTCCGGGCGGTTCGACGAGCGGCAGATGATGGCTCTGTGTGCCCGCATGGCGGGCGCGCTGACGCCGTCAGAGGCTTTCGCCGCGGCGCGGGCAGGGATACGACGCTGTGGTCCGGTCTTGGTCCGACCGGCGGGGACACTTGGCAAGATAAGCCTGTCTTGTTGTTGCCGTGCCCCCAGCCTGCCCGTGCCGCAGCAAGGTTGTCAATGGCCCGCGCGGGGAAGCTCGGTCAATAGGGCGTGCGGCTTCGCTAATTGGGGAAAGACGGGCGTAATTAGGGAAGACGGGCTCAACCAAGGGAAAGGCGGGTCAATTAGGGGATGGCAGGCCGGTGGTCCCCGGCCGTGCAGGCCTCGCCTGGCGCTTGAATTCAAGCGCGATATGGACGAGCAGCGCGGCGACCACCACCGCGCCGCCGATGATGGTGCGCACCGAGGGCACCTCGCCATGAACGAGCCAGACCCAGATCGGTCCGAGGATCGGCTCGAACGTGCCGAGGAGTGCTGCGATCGCCGCCGGAACCAGCCTCGCGCCGGTGGCGAAGAAGGCAAGGCCGAGGCCGAGATTGATGACGCCGAAGGCAAACAGGAAAGCCATGTCGTGGGCCGACGTGGCAAACTGCGTGGCTTGCGATGCGGCGAAAGCCGCTGCCAGCATCGTGCCGAGGCACGTCGCCGGCGTCATGCGCACATGGGCGAAGCGCCGGGTGATAACAGTAGCGATCGAGAACATGACGGCGATAAGCAGCGACAGCCCGTCGCCGATGGGCGATACGGCGCCGTCGAGCGATTCCGACACCATGATGGCGACGCCGGCGATGACGGCGGCGATCGCCACCCAGGTCGCGACGGCGA
The DNA here is from genome assembly GCF_040320135.1 of Mesorhizobium sp. M0772. Taxonomy (NCBI): domain Bacteria; kingdom Pseudomonadati; phylum Pseudomonadota; class Alphaproteobacteria; order Hyphomicrobiales; family Phyllobacteriaceae; genus Mesorhizobium; species Mesorhizobium sp. M0772. The sequence goes on from NZ_JAMYPB010000024.1 coordinate 40,971, forward strand.
CGCGTTCGCGAAACAGCACCCAGGCAAGCAATGCAGCCAGCAGCGGCACACCGGCCTGCATCAACAGGATATTGGCAACGGTGGTGTAGGCGAGCGCGACAACGAAGCACGTCGACGCCGTGGCGAAACAGACGGCCACGGCAAGGCCGGGCAGGCCCATGTCGCGAAACAGCCGCAACATGCCGCGCCAGCCGTCGCGCCAGGCCATGAAGCAAATCAGGAACACAGCCGCCCACAGCGAGCGCCAGAACACCACCGTCCAACTGTCAGCGGTGTCGATGAAGCGGGCGATGGTGCCGCCAAAGCTCCACATCAGCGCCGACAGGAACACCAGCAGCAAGCCGACCCGCTCTTCGCGCGGCGAGACGATCGGCGGTGCGGCGATTGGAGAAGATGCGGTATCGGTCATGGGGTGCGACTGTCGGCTATCTCGGGGCGGCATGATGCACAATGGACGACAGAAACGTGCCGTATTCGCCTAGCGCATAGGCTACCGCCGGACGTGATCCAGCCCGGCATTCCCTTTGGCGCACCGCCAACCGGCAGCCATAAGGGCAAACACCGCCGTTTCTAGGACGTGCCCTTGTTGCCGCGGATAAAGCGCCAAAGACCGGCCAACGGCACCAGCAGCAGAATGCCGAACTTTTTCAGGGCGATGAGCGCGACCGCAATCAGGCCGGCCTTTGCCGCGAGTTTTCCGGCGATGAGGCCGCCAATGCCAACCGCGGCGACCGTGTCGGTGCCTGGCAGAAAATCGGTGTATTTCTTGCCGGTGTTGAAGTCCGCCACGCCCAGCACTTCGTCCAAGCTCTGCTTGATCTCCGGCAATTGTTCGACCGTAGCGATGTAGCTCATCACGAAGACGCCTTCCCGGCCGAGGAAACGGACGTCGTAATTGAGCGTGTGGACGGTATCGTCTCCGAACTGCAGTTCCTTGGCCCAGTGCAGCCGCTTGTGGACGAAATCATAGACCGGCGGCGAGGCCCAGCCGATCAGCTTGATCGGGGGAAAGCCGTCCTTCACCCGCTGATCGTTGGCCGACAATGTGTCCGCCTGCATGCTGCTCAGCAATTCGGTGTAGTCGATGGATGCGGCGTCGGCGTCATCGACATGGCCGATCTTTTCATAGCGCAATTCGATGCCCCAACCGTTGCCGGCGATGGGCTCGTACTTGGCCGGGAAGATCATGCCGATTGCTTCGGACGCGGTATCAGGCGGATTGCCCCAGGCCTCGGTCAGGACGGACGTCGCGTCCTTCTTGCCCAGAAAATAGAACTTGTCCTTGAGATCGAGATGGATGCCTTCGGGAAGGTCGACCGCGCCGGTCTTTGGATCGATTTTGTCCAGGAATGCCTTGCCGTCGTCACTATACTGTCGATAGTCCTTGAAGAATTCCGAGGATTTTTCTGCCAGAACAGGCCCCGCCAAAAGGGCAAGCGCCACGCCAAGCCACAAAGCTTTCCTGTTCATAAGCCGTCCCCCCTTGGCTGCCCTGCAGCTCACCTTCGATAGCGCAGCGCCGATGCTTAATCAATATTTGGTTCGGGGATGGTTCGGGCCGCGCTCTATTGCTTAGCGCAAACAGCTGCGGTCTCCGCGACCTCCAGCCCGAGAAGCATCACTGGAAATCGAAGGCGCTCAGGCCCGTCGCCATCTCGTCCAGGCCGAGCGGACGGGTCACCGGCGGCTCGGCGCGGGCGAGGCAGCCGATGCGTTCGCACAGCCGGCAAGCGGGACCGACCGGCGTGGCGGCGCCCTGTCCGGCCTTTGCCGGCAGCCCGGCGCCATAGACGATCTCGTCGCGAAAGCCGATATCGCAGCCCAACAGCAGCGCGGTGCGGCGCGGGCGCTCGGAGAACGAACCCTGCGGCCCCTCGAGCGTGCGTGCGATGCAGAGGAACTCGGCGCCGTCGGGCATTTCCACCGCCTCGACCAGTATCTGGCCAGGCGAAGCGAAAGCGGCATGGACCGGCAGTTTCGGGCAGCCGCCGCCAAAGCGGCTTTGCGGAAAGCCCTGGCCGCCGGCCTTGCGGAAGCGGTTGCCGGCATTGTCGACCTCGAGCATGAAGAACGGCACTCCGGACAAGCCAGGACGCTGCAGCATGGTCAGGCGGTTCGCCGCCTGTTCGAAGGAGACGCCGAAACGCGAGCGCAGCACATCGATGTCGTAACGAGCCCGCACGGCGGCGGCATGAAATGCCTGATAGGGCATCATCAAGGCATTGGCGGCGTAGCGGCCGAACTCGAAGCGGGCGAGCCGACGGGCTTCGTCCGTACCGAGCTTCAGCGTCTGAATTTCGCCGGCGACAGCGACCGTCATGCGGATCAGGCAGGCCTCCATGGCGACTTCGCGCAACTGGTCGAACGGCGACAGCCGCTCCGATAGAAAAAGACGCTGCGAATGACGGTCATAACGGCGGCGCCAGTTCGGCATGGTGGCGACCGGCAGCACCTTGACGACGATGCCATACTCGCGCTTCAGCCACGCCTTCAGCGCGCCGAACAGATCGTCGCCGGGGTCGAGCACCGAGGTGAAGGCCTCGGCCTCCTCCTCGAGTGCTGCAAAATGGTTCGGCCGGCGCTCGAAAATCTCGTGCACTTCGTCGATCGGCAGCCGCGCACCGGACAGCGCCGTGGCGCGGCCCTCGCGCGCCAGAAGCTCGTTGAGATCGGACAGCCGCTCGGCCTGCTCGCGGTAAGCGCGAAACAGTTTTATCATCGCAGCCGATGCGTTGGGGGCGGCCTCGGCCAGTTCGATCAGTTCCTGGTCGCCCGGCAGCTCACTGGCAAGCAGCGGGTCGCCGAACACTTCCTTCAAGGCCGAGATCGACCCTCTCGCCTCACCCTGCAATTCATGCGGGTCGACCTTGTAGACAGAGGCCAGCTTCAGGATCAGCTGCACCGTCAGCGGCCGCTGGTTGCGCTCGATCAGGTTGAGATAGGACGGCGAGATGCCGAGCCCCTCGGCCATCGCCGTCTGGGTCAGGCCTTTGGCGATGCGGATGCGGCGGATGCGCGGCCCGGCGAATATCTTCTGGTCGGCCATCGGCTTTCCTTGACAGGAATTTACACGACTTGCGAGCGATGAACGGCGCACCATCTTTTTACAATCATGACAGATTTACAGCGGCAAGCAGTCAAACACAACACAGGTTCTCTCTTATTTTCTACCGGAAATGGTGGTTTTCCTCGCTCTCGTCGCGGCGCAATGTAAATGATGTCACACACAGACGACGCACACCATCCCAGGGCGCGGCGTTTCAAGACACTGGCATCGATTGATCTGGAGTGACCAATGACTGATTTTTACAATCTTGTCCCATCCGCGCCCGAAGGCCGCTTCGACGGCATCGAACGAGCCTATTCGCCGGACGATGTGAAGCGGCTGCGCGGGTCGGTCCAGATACGCCAGAGTCTTGCCGAAATGGGCGCCAACCGGCTGTGGAAGCTCATCCACGAGGAAGACTTCGTCAATGCACTCGGCGCCATGTCGGGCAACCAGGCGATGCAGCAGGTGCGTGCCGGGCTGAAGGCAATCTATCTTTCGGGGTGGCAGGTCGCCGCCGACGCCAACACCGCGTCGGCCATGTATCCGGACCAGTCGCTCTATCCCGCCAATGCGGCGCCCGAACTGGTCAAGCGCATCAACCGCACGCTGCAGCGCGCCGATCAGATCGAGACCTCGGAAGGCAACGGCCTGTCGGTCGACACCTGGTTCGCGCCGATCGTCGCCGATGCCGAGGCCGGCTTCGGCGGACCGCTCAACGCCTTCGAGATCATGAAGGCGTTCATCGAGGCCGGCGCTGCCGGCGTCCACTATGAGGACCAGCTGGCCTCTGAGAAGAAGTGCGGCCATCTCGGCGGCAAAGTGCTGATCCCGACCGCCGCGCATATCCGCAACCTCAACGCGGCGCGTCTGGCGGCCGACGTGATGGGCACGCCGACGCTAGTCGTGGCACGCACCGATGCGGAAGCGGCAAAGCTTCTGACCTCCGACATTGACGAGCGCGACCAGCCTTTCGTCGACTACGATGCCGGCCGCACGGTTGAAGGCTTCTACCAGGTCAGGAACGGCATCGAACCGTGCATCGCGCGCGCCATTGCCTATGCGCCGCATGCCGACCTGATCTGGTGCGAAACATCCAAGCCCGATCTGGCGCAGGCCAAGAAATTCGCCGAAGGCGTGCGCAGGCATCATCCGGGCAAGCTGCTCGCCTATAATTGCTCGCCGTCGTTCAACTGGAAGAAGAACCTCGACGACGCGACGATCGCCAAGTTCCAGCGCGAGCTCGGCGCCATGGGCTACAAGTTCCAGTTCATCACATTGGCCGGGTTCCACCAGCTCAATTTCGGCATGTTCGAGCTGGCCCGCGGCTACAAGGCGCGGCAGATGGCGGCCTATTCCGAGTTGCAGGAAGCCGAGTTCGCGGCCGAAGTCCACGGCTACACCGCGACCAAGCACCAGCGCGAGGTCGGCACCGGCTATTTCGACGCCGTGTCGATGGCAATTAGCGGCGGCCAGTCGTCGACCACCGCCATGCATGAATCGACCGAGCACGTCCAGTTCAAGCCGGCAGCGGAATGAACCGATCGACATAACCAACAGAGGAAACGCCCGAAGGGCAAGGGAGAAGAAAATGGCATCGATAAGCCGCGTCAAGGAACGTGCAGAAGAGCAGTCCACCACGATGAGTGTCGACCAACAGGCGACCATCCGCATGCTGGCCAACGACCTGCACCGGCTCAATCAATCGGTGATGAAGGCAGTGGAGGCCGGCGTCTCGGTGGAACTGGTGCGCTCGGCCCGGCATCATGGCGGCGACGGCAATTGGGGCGACCTGCTGATCCCGGTGATCGTCACGCAGAAGAGTCACGGCTGATCTTCCCTTACGGAAGCTTTGTGCTTGTGGAACCTATGGGCCCCGTCGCTCACTGGCCGATTTCAACGTCACCCGCGGGTTTTCAGCGCGGGTGACTTTCGCTTTTGAGCGTAAACTTAACTACAGTTCGAAAACAGACCTTGTCTCCGAGGTTTAATATTTCCGGCTATATTTCGCAGGTCCGTCATTTCAGCTTGACATGGCGGGCGATCTCACGCCAATTGGCTCTCGGATTTCAACCCTGCATTGAAGCAGCGCCGAGTGCCCGCCCCGCCCATGTGCCCTGTGAACCGCGAGACCGACACCGCCAAACATCTGAATTCGTCAAGCAGGGACGCGAACTCCGAGATATCAACGGATTTCTCCCACGTGCTGGTCGTTGGAAAATCGCCGATCAACCGGGTGGTGGTGTCGAAGATCGTCGAGAAGTCCGGACTGAAGCCGATCTCCGAGTCGCCCGAAATGGCGGCCAAGACATTGCGAACCCTCATTCCGGGCGCCGTCGTTCTCGATGGCGGCCCCGACAACGAGGACTGCCGCGCGCTGATGGCGGCCATCGACGCCTTGCGGCGGACATCTGGGCGGTCGCTCCCCAAGGTGATCCTGCTTTCAACCAAGACCGGCACGCCCGACAGCCTGGGCCTGTCGAGCGTGGTCGATGTGGTGGTAACCAAGCCGATCACCACCGAAAGGCTGCAGCCGGTGGTCGACCGGCTGATCAGCGTCGGGCGCGGCTGATCGCAATCCGCCCGAACACGTGCGGGGCGGTCAGCGTTCCTTGCCGATGCTCTCGATCAAAGCCGGCAGTTCGCCAAGATCGACAAGCTGACGAAAACGCGGTGCCTCGACCGGCGGCTCGACGTGTTCGAGCACCCAGGTCAGCTCGTGCGGCACATACACACCCCAGCTGCCGGCCTCGATGGCCGGCACCACGTCCGACTTGAGCGAATTGCCGACCATCATGCTGGTCTGCGGGCTGCCGTGACGGCCAAAGATCCTGGCATAGGTGGCGGCGCTCTTGTCGCTGACGATCTCGACGGCATCGAACAGGTCGCCAAGGCCGGACGCCGCCAGCTTCCGCTCCTGGTCGAACAGATCGCCCTTGGTGATCAGCACCAGATGGTAGGCGCCGGCGAGCCTTTCCACGGTCTCACGCGCATGCGGCAAAGCCTCGACCGGATGTCCCAGCATGTCGCGGCCGGCGGCAAGGATTTCGGCGATGGTCGACCCCGGCACACGGCCCTCGGTCACTTGTATTGCCGTCTCGATCATCGACAAGGTAAAGCCCTTGATGCCGAAGCCGTAGACGGCAAGGTTGCGCTTCTCGGCCTCCAGCAGCCGTGCCGAAATGTGCTCGGCCTCGCCATGGTCGGCGAGCAGGGTTGCAAAATGCTTCTCGGTCAGGCGGAAGAACTGTTCGTTCTGCCATAGGGTATCGTCGGCGTCGAAGCCGATCGTGGTCAATTTGCCTGGCATACGGTGTCTTCTGCTGCTCGATCTGCGGGAGGTTGACCCTAATCTGCGTGGCGCGATTTTCAACCAGGAAGGCGAAGACAGGCAGCTCCCCTTCCCTTCCATCACCGGCAACAGCTATACTGTGATAATTGCAACCCAAACTGGTGAATGATGCCGCCTGCGAAAAAGGAAGTCCGTCCGTCGACCCGCGGAGGACGCGTCCGAACGCCTGCCTTCGTGAAAAATCAACGCGGCGTGAAGAACTGGAAGGAAGTCAGCGCCTGGCTGGAATGGCGCGGCATCGAAGACATAGAATGCATCACGCCTGATCAGGCTGGCGTCGCGCGCGGCAAGATGATGCCGTCGAAGAAATTCACTTCCAACACCTCGCTGGCACTGCCATCGGCAGTGTTCATGACGACGATTTCGGGCGGCTATCCCGAGGACGGCAACGGTTTCCACTATCCGGAGGATGATGGCGACCTGAAGCTGATGCCGGATCTGTCGACGTTGACCGTCGTGCCGTGGGAAGAAGACCCGACGGCCGCCGTCATCTGCGACCTCGTCCATCAGGATGGCCGTTCGGTCGAGTTCACGCCGCGCAACGTCCTGAAGCGCGTGGTAGCAGCCTATGACAAGCGCGGGCTGAAGCCGGTGGTGGCGCCCGAGATCGAATTCTACCTGGTGCGCAAGAACCCCGACCCGGATTACCCATTGACGCCACCAGTCGGGCGTTCCGGGCGGCCAATCGGCGGCGGAGCCGGCTATTCGATCGCCGGCGTCAACGAGTTCGACGAACTGATCGACGACATCTACCATTTCTCCGAAAGCCAGGGCCTGGAGATCGACACGCTGATCCACGAGGAAGGCGCCGGCCAGCTCGAGATCAATCTGCGTCACGGCGATCCGGTCGAGCTCGCCGATCAGGTGTTCATGTTCAAACGCACCATTCGCGAGGCAGCGCTGAAGCATGAGATCTATGCCACCTTCATGGCCAAGCCGATCCAGGGCCAGCCAGGTTCTGCCATGCACATCCACCAGTCGATCATCGACAAGAAGACCGGGCTGAACATCTTTTCGGCGAAGGACGGCTCGGAAACCGACGACTTCTTCCATTTCATCGGCGGCATGCAGAAGCATGTGCCGAACGCACTGGTGATGTTTGCTCCCTACGTCAATTCCTACCGCCGGCTGACGCAGTCGGCCTCGGCGCCGGTCAACAACAAATGGGGCTATGACAACCGCACCACGGCGTTCCGCGTGCCGCGCTCGGATCCGGCGGCGCGGCGTGTCGAAAACCGCATCCCGTCTTCCGACGCCAACCCCTATCTGGCGCTGGCGGCCTCACTTGCCTGCGGGCTGATCGGCATCACCAACAAGATCAAGGCCGAGCCTCCGGTGCTGACCACCGCAAACGCCGATGAGATCGACCTGCCGCGCGGCCTGCTCGAAGCCGTCGACCTGTTCGAGGGCGACGAGGAGCTGTGCGCCCTTTTGGGCAAGTCCTTTGCCGCAACCTATGCAGCGATCAAGCGGGCGGAGTTCGAGACCTTCATGGAAGTGATCAGCCCGTGGGAGCGGGAGTATCTGTTGCTCAACGTGTGAGCGGCGACTTCGTCGTGTGAATGGTGAATAGTGAATGCTGAGTAGTTTCATATTGGATGGATGAGAGCAGACGACGTGCGTCTCGCAGCCATTCACCATTCACCATTCACCATTCACCATTGGCTGGTGTCCCCATGCCTTACCAATCACCTATCTCCCCCGGTCGCTCCTGGTACGAAGACACAGCCGGACCACGCCCTGAGTACCCTGCCCTGGACGGCGACCGCAGCTGCGACGTCGTCGTCGTCGGCGGTGGCTTCACCGGGCTGTCGGCGGCCGCTCATTTGGCGAAGGCGGGAGCCGACGTCGTTCTGATCGAGGCGCATTGCTTCGGCGACGGCGCTTCAGGGCGCAATGGCGGCCAGCTCGGCACGGGCCAGCGCGCCTGGGCCGAAGAGATGGAGGCCGAATACGGCTTCTCCCGCGCCAAGGCGCTGTTCGACCTTGCCGAGGAGGCGAAAGCGCACCTGCTCGAATTCGCCGCCGTTAACCAGATCGACATCGACTATATGCCCGGCCAGTTGTCCGTGGCGCACAAGCCGCGTTATCTCGACGACTACAAGGCGCATGCCGAGATCATGGCCGGCCGCTTCAATTATCCGCACATCGCCTTCATGGATGCCAGGGAAACGGCCGAACGGCTGGGCTCCACACGCTACTTCGGCGGCACCCGCGACACCGGCACCGGACACATCCACCCGATGAAGCTGGTGATCGGCACGGCAAAGGTCGCGGCAGCGGCCGGCGCGCACCTGTTCGAGCAGACACTATCGACCGGTGTTACCTCCAGCGGCGGCAAGGTCAGGGTGACGACTTCGAGAGGCACCATCACCGCCCAGAAATGCCTGATCGGTGTAAATGCCTATGGCGGCACGCTCGAGCCGGTGAGTGCCGCGCACATCATGCCCATCGGTTCCTTCATCGGCGCGACGGTGCCGCTGGGCGTGGACTCGAAAGTGCTGCCGGGCGGCGAGGCGGTCGACGATTCGCGTTTCGTCGTGCGTTATTTCCGCAAATCCAGGGATGGAAGGCTGCTGTTCGGCGGGCGCGAGGTCTATGGCGTCAACGATCCGAAGGACATCCATGTCCATATCCGCCGGCAGATAGCCGAGCTTTATCCGGAGCTGAGCGATGTCGAGATCACCCATGGCTGGGGCGGCTATGTCGGCATCACCATGCCCAGGAAACCGTTCGTGCGCGAGGTGATGCCCAATGTGATCTCGGCCGGAGGCTATTCCGGCCACGGCGTGATGCTGTCGAACTTCTTCGGCAAGCTCTATGCCCAGGCCGTCGCCGGCAACCGCGACAGACTGAAGCTGATCGAGGACCTGAACATCCCGGCTTTTCCAGGTGGCCGGCGCTTTAGAACGCCATTATTGTTCCTCGCACTGAACTGGTTTGCCCTGAGGGACCGAATATAGGGAAAGTATCTCATATCAGCCGGGGCTGGTACTGAGCTGATTCTATTGAGCTGTTGGTTGCCGCAGCGAGACGTTGCAGAATCCTTAACAAGGGCGCACAATTCCCCTGAGGGCGCACTGATGCCACAATCAAGGGCAAAGGATGCCGGTTCTGGGCGATTGAACGGGGATTTCTGCGGGCCTGCCCGCTTTGTTGTTGGGACCGATGCCGATCGAATGCCGGGCTGCCGGCGCCGATCGAAAGAACACCGGCCCATCTTTTGGAGGTGGCAAGAGTGAACGAGCCCTTCAGTTTCGGCGCGCCGGAACGTCGGCGCTTCGCCATGCAATTCGGTTATGACATGCGGCCCTCCTTCTGGCAGGGGGTGCGCACGAATTCGCATCTGGTGATCGCCGCGCTCGGCACCGCAGCGCTGCTTGGCGTGGCGGGCATAGCGCTTTGGCTGGCGTTGCCGGCCAGCGACCGGCAAGCGATCGCCAGCACACAGCAGAACGTTCCGACTTTTCCGGTCAAGACGACCAAGATTGCCCCGGTCGCGGCCACGGCCGCCGCGGTAGCGGCGCCACAAGCCGCGCGCAAGGGCGATGCAGTTTCATCGACGGTCGCTGCCGGTGCGGCTGCCATGCCGCCGCTGTCGGCGAACGATCCGCGCTGGACTGCGGCGCAATCCAACAGCGACCCTGCCGCGACGCCATCCTATCAGGCGCCTGCCGAGCAGGCTGCCGCCAAACCGTCCGATGCCGCGGCATTCGAAGAACCGGCGGCGCAGAGCGACGCCACGACGCAGCTGTCAAAGGTCGCTGCTCCCGCCAATGACGACGACGCCGAGACCGCCGCCATACCGACGCCAAAACCGCAACTTCCAGACGAGCAATCTTCCGCCGCAACGGACGATACCCAGGCCAAGGCCAAGCCACAGAAGGTGGCTGCTGCCGCCGGCACCGGACGCATCCTCAGGACGGTGACAATGCGCAGCGGTCCGCAGAAAAACGCCGCCGCCATGGGCACCGTGCCCGCCAAGTCGTCGGTGCAGGTGGTGAGTTGCAAGAAATGGTGCCAGATCGTCTACAACGGCAAGCGCGGCTGGATCTACAAGAGCTACATCAAGACCGGGGCTTGAGACACAAGCCGCCAGATCTGGTCAGCCGCCGAGCAACCACCTGAAACGGTGTCTCCTGCGAGCAAGTTTGCGCTTCGCCAGGAAATCCCGGTGTTCCTCGAACGGCACCTCATAGAGGCCGCACATTTGGCAGCTTTCTGACCTGCCGCATAGCGGGGTCCAGCATTTCACATCGTGCGTCCAGGCGAGCGCGATCCTTTCCAGATGAAGGTTGGACGAACTTTTCAGCAGAATCAGTTCTCCTGGGACTGCCGTCTGTTTGATGTGATCCGAAACTTCCTTGGGACTGCGAAGCTCAATGAACCGGCCGCTGTCGCGGTCGGCCTGGCTGGCGCGCGAGCGATGCGCATTGCCGCCCGTGTAGATGACCTCATCGGCGATTTCGCGAGCGATCTTGTACGCACTGCCGTATTTCCTCGACGAGCCGGCGTAGTCGGATATCTGCCCAAGCACAATGCGCTTGCGAGCGGCCTTGGCCTTTGCAATCATCTCCAGAGCAATGTTGAGCGAATGCCAGGGCGCTTTGGCCGTATCGACCAGGAATTTCGGACCCGCGGATACCTCTTGCACCGTAGAGCGGTTGGGCAGTGGTGCAAACGATGCCGTTCTTGCTACGACTTGCTCTGGCGGGACGCCAAGTTCCAAGGCGGCGGCCATGGCCGCTGCAGTCGGCAGCCAGAATTGCTCGCCGGGAAAAGGCGCTTGAATATTCAGGCTGCCACCGCGCCAATGAAGGGTGAACCGCAGCAATTCCGGATACGCGGCATGCACGTCACTCACGCGGTAGTCTGCCTCGCCGGACTGGCCGAAGGTCGCAATCCGGCATTTCGCGCCAGACGCCATGCCGATCACCAGTGGGTCATCGCAATTGAGAACCGCAAGTCCATCGGGTTGGAGTGCCTCGACCAGCGCCCGCTTCTCTCCCGCCACAGCTTCCAGAGTCCTGAACTTGCCGAAATGCTCCAGACGGATCATCGTAACCACCGCCACACTCGGCTTCAGCATCTGCGCCATGGCGCTGATCGTGCCGAAGTCGGAAGCGCCGGCTTCGAAAACGACGTAATCGACTTTGCCGGCCTTCCTCAGGCGCTTGTAAAGCGTTCGGATGAGCGCAGGCATTGTATTGGCCTGGGCCTGTAGATGCACCTTGCCTTGGGCGCCCAGTATGTGTGCAAGCAGGCTGGTGGATGTGGATTTACCGGAGCTGCCGGTAATGCCGATGAACGTCGCCTCGTTACGCGCCCGCACCCAGCGCGCCTGCAGCCGTCGCAGCGCCCAGCCCAAGTCCTTGCGAATTTTCAGCGATTCCAGTTTCACACCCCGCCAGCTTTTAGCCCAGCCTAATATGCGTCGTGCCAAGTTCCAGAGTCAAACGGGCGCTGGCGTGCTTGAGCCAAAGAGTTCTAGCGACCGAGGAGCCGCAGCAGTCTGTGCTTGCGGCGCTTCGATTTTCTCTGCGCCACAAACTCACGGTGCTGCTCAAACGGCACTTCATAGAGGCCGCATTGCTCGCATCCCTCGGTTTTGCCGCATACCGAAACCCAGCACTCGACGTTGTGGGTCCAGGCAAGTGCGACACGCTCGAGGTGCAGATTGGACGAGCTCTTGAGCAGGATCAACTCGTCAGGCTGCGCGGTTTGGGCGATGTAGTCCGACACTTCCCTCGCCGTGCGCAATTCGATGAAGCGGCCGCTGTCGCGATCTGCCTGGTTCGCCTTGGAGCGATGGGCATGATCGCCGGCATAAATCACCTGGTCTGCAATCTCGCGCGCGCTGCTGTAGGCTTGGGCATATCTGTTATTCGAGCCGGAAAAATCCGATAGCTGGCCAAGAACGATGCGTTTTCGCCCGAATGTCGATCCGGCTACCATGTCGAAGGCAAGGCTCAGCGAATGCCAGGGCGCCTTTGCGGCATCCACGATGAAGTGGGGGCCGCCCGCGGGGACGAGCACCTGGCCGCGATTTTCCAGAGGCTGGAACGTCGCGGTTCTGTCCTTGACCATCTGCGCAGGCACGCCCAGCTCAAGAGCAGTTGCCACCGCCGCTGAAGTCGGCAGCCAGAAATGCTCGCCGGGGAACGACGTCTCGATATGGAGCACACCGCCGCGCCAGTGGAGCGAGAACCGCAACGGCTTGGGATAGGCGGCCTCGATATCGCTGACGCGATAATCCGCCTGCTCCGATGTGCCGAATGTGACGGAACGGCAGTCGCTCGCCGAGGCCATGCCCATCACAAGAGGGTCATCGGCATTGAGCATCGCGAAGCCGCCCGGCTCCAGCGCCGCGACTAGGGCGCTCTTTTCTCGAGCGACGTTTTCCACAGTCTTGAAACTGGCCCGATGCTCCAGCCGGACCATTGTGACAACAGCCACGTCGGGGCGAAGCAACTCGGCCATGGGCTTCATTGTATCCGGGCCGAATGCAGCAGCCTCGAAGACGACGTAGCCGGTTTTGCCGCCCTTTCCCATTCGCCTGGATAGGGTCGAGACCAACAGTTTCATAGTGTTGGCCAGAACCTGTGTGTGGACCGAACCCTGGCCAGCCAGGATGTGTCCAAGCAGGCTTCCCGCCGTCGTCTTGCCGGAGCTTCCGGTAACACCGATGAAAATTGCCTTGCTTCGCGCCCGCGCACGCTTGGCCAGGTAAAGCCGCAGCCGCCATCCCAGATCGTAGCGACTTTTCTGCTGCCTGATCTTCATCACCCGCCAACACTATCCACGATCCGTTATGCCTTTCGGGGGATCGAGAAGTCAAACTGGGGTCCGGCGTGACGACGTCAACTGTTCGTTCCTCGGCCGGCCGGCGCACCGATGCGAACTCTTGCCGACATTGCTCTGTCTGCCATGCATTGCGAACAGCGAGGTACTTCCCGAATTGCTCAAATGCAGCGGCCGCCGTCGACCTCCAGCGCCACACCGGTGATGAAGGCGGCTTCGTCCGACGCAAGCCAAAGCGCAGCGTTGGCGATATCGAGCGGCGTCGACAGACGGCCGAGCGGTATCGAGGCACGGAATTTCTCGCGGATCTCCGGCGTGTCAGTGCCCATGAATTTCTCCAGCATGCCGGTCTCGCCGGCGACCGGGCAAAGGCAGTTCACGCGGATGTTCTTGGGCGCGAGTTCGACCGCCATCGACTTGGTCGCGGTGATCGCCCAGCCCTTCGAGGCATTGTACCAGGTGAGCCCCGGCCGCGGCCGCAGACCGGCGGTCGAAGCCGTGGTCAGGATGACGCCGCCGCCCTGCCGCTCCATGATCGGCACCACGGCAAGTGCGGCGTGATAGATCGCCTTCATGTTGACTGAAGTGATCAGGTCGAAGGTCGCCTCGTCGACGTCGAGCATGTCGCCATTGCGATGGGTGTAGCCGGCATTGTTGACCATGATATCGATGCGGCCGAAGGCGCTTTTTGCGGCATAGACCATCTCGTCGAATTCGGAACGCTGCGAAACGTCGGTCTGGGTCCAGATCGCGGCCTGGCCGATCTCTGCTGCAACGCGCTCCGCGCCCTTGGCGTTGAGGTCGGCGACGACGACCTTGGCGCCCTCTTCGGCAAAGCGCCTGGCCATGCCTTCGCCGAAACCTGACGCAGCACCCGTGATGACGGCAACCTTGTTTTCCAGACGCATGCTTTTTCCGCTCATTGAAGACCCACCTCGCAAGCGCATTTTTCCTTTTTGTTTGATGCGTGTCTGTCTCCCAGAACCGCTTCGCACTTCTGGGCGACACGCATTAGCTTCCGTCACATTCCCGCTTTATGTTGCAGGCGCGAAAGCCCCGGGGACCATCGCTTGACGAAAAGCCTCCGGGTGGCAGCCAGTGTCAAGGCACATTTGGAGCGAATCAATATGCAGTGATTTGGGCTTGATGTGACACCATGGCACTGGATAGTTTAAATCGATTAGATTATATCCTGCCGCGTCACAGCGAGCGGCGTCAAAGCGGACAGACCATGACCAGCCAGATCATTCCCGTCGAGCCTTTCGACTTCATCATTTTCGGCGGCACCGGCGACCTGTCGGAACGCAAGCTGCTGCCCTCGCTCTACCACCGCCAGCGCGACCACCAGTTTTCCGAGCCGACCCGCATCATCGGCACCTCGCGCTCCAAGATGAGCGACGAGGAATTCCAGGCTTTCGCCAAGCAGGCGATTTCCCAGCATGTGAAGCCGGCCGACATCGACGCCGAGGAACTCAAGACATTTCTTGCCCGGCTGTCCTACGTATCGGCCGACGCGACGACGGGTGCCGGCTTCGACAAGCTGAAAAAAGCGATCGGCGAAAGCGACCGCATTCGCGCTTTCTATCTGGCGGTTGCGCCGGCGCTGTTCGGCGACATCTCGCACCAGCTGAAAGCCCACAATCTCATCACGCCGAATTCGCGCATCGTGCTGGAGAAGCCGATCGGCCGCGACCTCGATTCGGCGCGCAAGCTCAACGACGTGGTTGGAGACGACTTCCACGAAAGCCAGATCTTCCGCATCGACCACTATCTCGGAAAGGAGACGGTGCAGAATCTGATGGCGCTGCGCTTTGCCAACGCGCTCTATGAGCCGCTTTGGAATTCTGCCCATATCGACCATGTGCAGATCACGGTGGCCGAGACCGTCGGTCTTGAAGACCGCGTCACCTACTACGACAAGGCCGGCGCGCTGCGCGACATGGTGCAGAACCACATGCTGCAGCTGCTCTGCCTGGTTGCTATGGAGGCGCCATCGTCGATGGATGCCGATGCCGTGCGCGACGAGAAGCTGAAGGTGCTGCGGGCGCTGAAGCGCATCAACGGCAATGAGGCACCCAAGCACACCGTGCGCGGGCAGTACCGCGCCGGCGCCTCTGCAGGCGGCGCGGTGAAAGGATATGTCGAGGAACTTGGCAAAGACAGCTCCACCGAGACTTTCGTCGCCATCAAGGCTGAGATCGGCAATTGGCGCTGGGCCGGCGTGCCATTCTATCTCAGGACCGGCAAAAGGCTGGCGACCCGCGTTTCGGAAATCGTCATCGAGTTCAAGCCGATCCCGCATTCGATCTTCGGCGACAGCGCCGGGCCGATCTCAGCCAACCAACTGGTGATCCGGCTGCAGCCCGACGAAGGCGTCAAGCAGTTCATCATGATCAAGGATCCAGGCCCGGGCGGCATGCGGCTGCGCCAGATTCCGCTCGACATGAGCTTTGCAACATCTTTCGACGGCCGCGCGCCGGACGCCTATGAACGGCTAATCATGGATGTTATCCGCGGCAACCAGACGCTGTTCATGCGCCGCGACGAGGTCGAGGCGGCATGGAAGTGGATCGACCCGATCCAGAACGCCTGGGAAAGCGCCAGGCAGGAGGCGCAAGGCTATACGGCCGGCACATGGGGTCCCTCGGCCTCGATTGCGCTGATCGAACGCGACGGGCGGACATGGCACGAAAGCAATTGAGCGAGCCCGTCTATAACTGGAACGGCTTTGCCGGGCGCCAGGATCTGGCGGCAGCCCTTGCCGGCAATGTCGCGGCGCGCCTGACCAAGGCCATCGACGAGCGCGGCACGGCCCTGCTTGCCGTTTCCGGCGGCACCACGCCGGCAAAGTTCTTTGCAGCACTTTCGGCCATTCCGATCGCCTGGAACAAGGTGACGGTGACGCTGGTCGACGAACGGTTCGTGCCGGCCTCCTCGCCGCGCTCGAATGCGGGGCTGGTCGCGGCCAACCTGCTGCAGAACAAGGCGGCTGCCGCGCACTTCGTGCCGCTCTACCATGAGGCGGCAAGCATCGAGACCGCCGCGGCGGCCGACGATGCGGCGCTGAAGGCTCTGCCCTGGCCCCTCGATGTCGTCGTGCTCGGCATGGGCGGCGACGGCCACACCGCCTCGTTCTTTCCCGACGCCGAGAATCTCGGCGATTTGCTCGACCCCGCCTCATCAAGGATCGTGCTGCCCGTTCACGCGGCAAGCGCCGGCGAACCCCGGTTGACGCTGCCGCTGGCGCGGATCGTCGACGCCGGCTTCATCGCGCTGCATATAGAAGGCGAGGACAAGCGCACCGCCTTCGACGGTGCGATGGGACCGGGTGCGAAAAAGCCCATCCGCAAAGTGCTCGAAGCGGCACCCACCCCGGTAGAGGTGTTCTGGGCACCCTGATTTCACGCAAAGCAGTCCCGGCAGACGGTGGAGGACGTTCTTCCGGGGCTCGAAAGGACCGACCATGACAGCCAGACGCGACATCGAAGCCATCACGGAACGCATCCGCCAACGCTCGAAAGCCGGCCGCGAGCGCTATCTCGGCCGCATCGCCGAGACCTCCAGCCGCGCCGCCAACCGGGGGGTTCTGTCTTGCGGCAACCTCGCGCATGGCTTTGCCGTCTGCAGCCCGTCTGAAAAGCTGGCGCTCGGCGCCGACAAGGTGCCGAACCTCGGCATCATCACCTCCTACAATGACATGCTGTCGGCGCATCAGCCCTTCGAAACCTTCCCGGCGCTGATCAAGGAAGCCGCGAAGGAAGTTGGCGGCATCGCGCAAGTGGCCGGCGGCGTGCCCGCCATGTGCGACGGCGTGACCCAGGGACAGCCCGGCATGGAGCTGTCGCTGTTTTCGCGCGACGTCATCGCCATGTCGGCGGCGATCGGCCTGTCGCACAACATGTTCGACGCCGCCGTCTATCTCGGCGTCTGCGACAAGATCGTGCCCGGGCTGGTGATTGCAGCCCTCACCTTTGGCCATCTGCCGGCGGTGTTCGTGCCGGCAGGGCCGATGACGACGGGCCTGCCCAATGACGAGAAGGCCAAGGTTCGCCAGCTCTATGCCGAGGGCAAGGCTGGGCGCGCAGAACTACTCGAAGCGGAGTCCAAATCCTATCACGGGCCGGGCACCTGCACCTTCTACGGCACCGCCAACTCCAACCAGATGCTGATGGAGATCATGGGCCTGCATACGCCCGGCGCCTCGTTCGTCAATCCGGGCACGCCGCTGCGCGACGCGCTGACGCGTGAGGCGACGAAGCGGGCGCTCGCCATCACCGCGCTCGGCAACGCCTACACGCCGGTCGGCCGCATGATCGACGAGCGCTCTTTCGTCAATGGCGTCGTCGGCCTGCACGCCACCGGCGGCTCTACCAACCACACCATCCACCTCATCGCCATGGCGGCGGCCGCCGGCATCACGCTTACCTGGCAGGACATTTCCGACCTGTCGGAAGCGGTGCCGCTTCTCGCGCGCGTCTATCCGAACGGGCTTGCCGACGTGAACCATTTCCATGCCGCCGGCGGGCTCGGCTTCCTGATCCGCGAATTGCTTGACGAAGGCATCCTGCATGAGGATGTGCAGACGGTATGGGGCGAAGGTCTCAGGCCCTATGCGGTCGAAGCCCGGCTCGGCGAAGACGGCAGCGTCGTGCGTGAAGCCTCGCCGCTGCAGAGCGGCGACGAGAAGGTGCTGGCGCCGTTCAAGAAGGCCTTCCAGCCGACCGGCGGCCTGAAAGTGCTCGCCGGCAATCTCGGCCACGCCGTCATCAAGACGTCCGCCGTGAAGCCGGAACGCCGCGTCATCGAGGCGCCGGCCAAGGTGTTCGACAGCCAGCAGGGACTGAACGAAGCCTTCAAGGCCGGCACGCTGACCGGCGACTTCATCGCCGTCATCCGCTTCCAGGGCCCGAAGGCAAACGGCATGCCGGAACTGCACAAGCTGACCACCGTGCTCGGCATCCTGCAGGATCGTGGCCAGCGCGTCGCGCTGGTCACGGACGGGCGCATGTCTGGCGCTTCCGGCAAGGTGCCGGCGGCGATCCATGTAACGCCGGAAGCGGTCGAGGAAGGGCCGATCGCCAGGATCCATGACGGCGACATCATCCGGCTCGACGCCGATGCCGGCACGCTGGAAGTGCTGGTGCCGGGGCCAGAGCTCGCGCTGCGCCGCACGGCCGACATCGATCTCATCGGCAACGAGTTCGGTTTCGGCCGCGAGCTGTTCGCCGGTTTCCGCCAGCTGGTCGGCCGCGCCGACCATGGCGCCAGTGCTTTCGGCACGGCCTGAGGCATCATTGCCTATTTTGTAAAAAGGGCGGCTCGAGCTCGGTTTGAGGCCGCCCTTTGGTGAGGGATGGATGGCGATTACGGCTGAACCGTAATCTCGCTCCGTTCGCCGGCCTTGACCGTCACCGGCATTTCCTTGTCATGGCCTTGATCGGACATGTGGCGGAGGACGACATAGTCGCCGGCCGGGATAGTCTGCTGCCAGGTGTCGCCATAGTTCAGGCCGAGCGCCTTGCGGTTGCCCTGGATATCCTTCTTCGACGACAGCACCTCGATCGAATAGGCACCCGGCGCCGACATCACCAGCACGCCGGCATCGAGCGTCACCTTGACGTCCTTGACGTCGCCAACCTTGACGCTGAAAGGCTGCTCGACGGTTGCGAGCTCAAGCGAGGTGACCGCGACATAGTCGTCCGGCGGCAGCCAGAACTTGCTGTCGGGCCCATAGGAGTGGGCGACATCGTCACGCGAGCCGTCGATCTTTTTCTTGGCCTTGACGATCTGGACGCTGATGCCCGAGGAGTCGGCCTTGTCGCCGCCTGCAGTGTAGTAGGCGTTGACGGCGGCATGGCCGACGCCGACGACTATGTCTTTTTCCACAGTCTGCCCGGCGGCGAGCTGGATGTTCTCGGTCACCGAGCCGCTGCCGATCGCAACCGTCACCTTCTGCTCACCAGCCGGCACGATGATCCTGGTGTCGCCATAGTGGGTGGTGCTGCCGCCCGGGAAGGCGAAGTCGACATGGGCTTCGTCACTGATCTCGGCGCCCTGGCTTGGCTTCGGATGGATGAGCATGGTGCCGGCGTTCAAGGTGAAGAGCGGCTTGTAGACCTGGCCCGCCTCGATCTTGACCTTCTGTTCCGCCCGAGCTTCGTCGGCGCGCGCGACGACGACATAGTCGCCCGGCTCGAGATTGGCCTCGTAGTTGTTGTACTGGGTGGTGACGGCCTCGCCGCGCGTGCCATCGGCCTTGGCCTTGTAGACCTCCCAGGCATTGCCGTCGGTGATCGGATCGCCGCCTTCCGCCATGACCACGGTCGGGATGAAATTGAATTCGGGCTTTGCCGGTTCAGGGGCAGGCGCCGGAGCGGGTTCGGGTGCCGGCGCCGGAGCCGGCGCGGCGACGGTTTCGACCAGTGCTTCCTGCAGCGCCTTCTCGTCCGAGGCCTGGATATATTTGCCGCCGGTGTTGTCGGCAAGGCAGGCGATCTGCTTGCCCTCGTCAGCGGTCAGGCCGAAGCCGACGACGTCGACGGTGAAATCGACGCCTGAGGCCTCCAGTTCCTTGCCCAGCGCGCACGGGTCACCTTCACAGGTTTCAAGCCCATCGGTGATGAGAACCACGGTCGCCTTGTCCTCGGTGTATTTCAGAGCTTCGGCCGCCTGCTTGACGGCTGCGGTCAGCGGCGTCTTGCCGAGGAATTTCAGGCTGTCGGCAGCGGCCGAAATGGCGCTAGCCGAGCCGGCTTGCGGCGGCACGATCAGCTCGATGTCGTCGCAGCTGCCCTTTTCGCGGTGGCCATAGGCCATTAAGCCGATCTCGTCGTCGCCCGGGACCGACTGCAGTACGGTCCTCAGCGATTCGCGCGCGATCTCGAGCTTCGGCTTGCCGTCGATCTGGGCCCACATCGAGCCTGAAGCGTCAAGAATGATGATAACCTTATTGGCGGCAAAGCCGAGCGAAGTCATCGACAAAAGGAGCAGCGCCGCAGCGACGCTCCGCAAAAGTCCCGCCATCGAAATCTCCTTGAGGCCGCCCTCTGATCCGCGCCGGAAGCTATTTGACAGCGCGTCCGGACACAAGCCTGGAGCGGGTTACTAGATCATGATGAGATTTGGATGAAATCTCATCATGATCTAACCCTTTGTTGGAGCACGATCTTTTCCAAAAACCGGCACCCACTTTTTGGGATCATGCTTCTAACGGTTGCAGTGTAACAGGATCGGCGCCGGCAGAGCTGGTAACACGAAATCAGTAGGTGGTGCGCCGCTCTTCGGAAGGCGGACGGCCAAACTGCAGCCGATAGCTCTGCGCGAAATAGGAGTGCGAGGTAAAGCCGGTGGCAATGGCCACGTCGAGGATCGGCATGTTGGTCTGGCGCAGCAGTTCGCGCGCCCGCTCAAGCCTGAGCCGCATGTAGTAACGACCGGGCGTGACGCTCAAATGGCGCAGGAACAAGCGCTCGACCTGGCGCACCGACAGGCCCGCCGATTTGGCAAGCTGCACGGCTGATAGCGGCTCGTCGAGATGGTCGGCCATCAGTTCGACGATGCGCCTTAGCTTCTCCGACTTGCCGGTCAGGTCGCGCTCCGGCCCGACGCGCTGGCGGTCGCCGGCGGAGCGGATGCGCTCATGCTGGAACTGGTTGGCAACGCCGTTGGCGAGGTTCGAGCCGAAGTCGCCACGCACGATCTCCAGCATCAGGTCGATCGAGGTGGTGCCGCCGGCGCAGGTGTAGCGCTTGCGGTCGATCTCGAAGACGTTGCCGGTGCAATTGATGTCGGGAAAGCGCTCGACGAAGCCGGCGCGGTTTTCCCAATGGATGGTGCAGCGATAACCTTCGAGCTGACCGGCTTCGGCCAGGAGGTAAGAGCCGACCGACAACGCGCCGAGCGCATTGCCGCGCCGGCCCCAGCTGCGCAGCGCCGCCAGCACCTTGCTCTTGCCGGGGAACTCGACCGACAGGCCCACCGACACGAATAGGATATCGACGGGCGGCAAATCGGCGACGGCATAGTCGATCTTGAGCGGCAGGCCGTTGGAGGCCATGACGGGATCGCCGTCGGCCGAGACCGTCGTCCAGCCATAGAAATCGCGGCCGAGCAGGCGGTTGGCCGAGCGGAAGGTATCGATCGCCGCTGCCAGCGAAAACATCGAAAACTTGTCGACCAGCAGGAACGCGAATTGCCGGCCCCCTTGAACGGGATCATCCGGCCGTTCAGAGGGTATAGTAAGGTTCGGCAAAGAAGCTGCTTTCTGGGTCAGAAGGAAGGCCGCTTCAAGCCGGCCGCAAGGTAGGCTGAGGCTAACGTATTGGCCATCAGCATGGCAATGGTCATCGGTCCGACACCGCCGGGCACGGGGGTGATGGCGCCGGCGGCCTTGGCCGCTTCGGCATAGGCTACATCGCCCACGAGGCGGGTTTTGCCTTCGCCCTTCTCGGGTGCGGCAATGCGGTTGATCCCGACATCGATCACGGTGGCGCCCGGCTTGACCCAGTCGCCCTTGATCATTTCGGGCCGGCCGACGGCGGCAATCAGAATGTCGGCTGTGCGGGCCAGCGCCGGCAGATCCTTGGTGCGGCTGTGGGCGATGGTGACGGTGCAGTTGGCGGCAAGCAACAGATTTGCCATCGGCTTGCCGACGATGTTGGAGCGGCCGACGACGACCGCGTTGAGGCCGGAAAGATCCTTGCCGCGCACGCGTTCGATCAAAAGCATGGAGCCGGCCGGCGTGCAGGGCACGAAGGCTGTTTCGAGTTCGCCGGTGCCGAGCTTGCCGACATTGATGAAATGAAAGCCGTCGACATCCTTTTGCGGTGCGATGGCCTGGATGATCTTGCCGGCATCGATATGGGCGGGAAGCGGCAGCTGCACCAGAATGCCGTTGATGGCCGGATCGGCGTTGAGTTCGCCGATGATCTTCAGCAGTGCCGCTTCGGACGTGTCGGCCGGCAGCGTGTGCTGCAGCGAATGAAAGCCGCATTCCTTGGCGGTGCGCGACTTCGACGCGACATAGACCTGGCTTGCCGGATCCTCGCCGACGATGACCACCGCTAAGCCGGGCTGGGCCTTTCCCTTGGCGACCAGGTCCTCGGTCAAGGCCTTGACCTTCTGAACCACGTCTGCGGCGACGATCTTTCCGTCAATCACTTCGGCCATGAACCATCCTCGACATCATTCCAGCCAAGGCGCGGCGCGCGCCTTGAACGTTGCTTCGTGCATGTCGTTGTTCCAAACGTTCCGCCCATTCGGGTAAAGCCCGACGGCAGCGCTTTTTGGGCGCCATGCTGCGCGGCATTGTCACGAAATTTGGCCTAAGCAATCCCGTCAAAGCGCCGTCACATGCCGTAAACTCGAAACCGGCAGCTTTTATTCTGTGCTGACGGGCTCAGAGCGACTCATCCTTTCACGGAAAGGCTGAACCGCTCTATTTCTTGTTTTGACGCAATTCCCAAGGGAAAGCGCGCTACGCGCTTTCCCCGGGAAAACCGTTTCACACTTTTCCTGGAATTGCTCAGAAATAGCGGCGGTGCGAACGGCTTTCGGTGAGTTCGCGCACCGCTTCGCGAAATTCGCGCAGGCTGGCGCGGATATCGTCGATTTGCGCCTGCTGGTCTTCCGGCGCCGCCCCAGCGGGCTGCGGAGAAGACCACGGCCCGGACGCCGCGGGCATCGGCTGAGCCTGCGAATAGGCATAGTCAGCCGGCTGACGAGGCTGCGCGTAGCCAGGCTGCTGCGCAGGGGAATTGGCGTGCGGAACCTCGTTCCGGAAGTCCGGCTGGCGATAGCCCACAGGCTCCTGCACCGGCCTTGTATATTCGGCGGCTGGTTGGGCGCGGTAGGTCTCGACGGGTTCGCCTGACGTCCCGCTACCCGGCGCGGCTTTGCGCATCGCCGAGAACAGTCCGTCGAACAGACCTGGGCTCCGGGCGGGAGCGGCCGCGGTCGGCAACACCGGAGGTGCTGCCGGTGGCGGCGCCACAGGCAGCGGCGCGCGATAGACCTTGTCCTCGACCGGAGGGCGGCGCTCGTCCATTCTGCCGCGCGAACGCGAATTGGCAGCGCCGCGCAGGCTGGCAAAGGCGCCGCGCATGGCGCCGACACCGATGCCCGAAGCAAGCCCGAGCAGCAGGCCGGCCAGCGCTATTACAGCCCGCGACGGTCCGTTGGGTTCGAGCGGCGGTTGCGCGGGGGTCATCAGATTGATGTTGGTGGTGTTGATGTTTTGCTGTTCGCCGGTCTCCTTGGCGCGCAGAAGGTACTGTTCGTAGACGGAGCGTTTGGCCGTGGCATCACGCTCCAGTTCGCGCAGGCTGACCAGATCGCTGTTGACGTCGCCGCTCTGGACCTTTGCCTGAGCCAGGCGGGAAGCGAGATCCTGCTCAAGCTGGACCGAGCGCTTCAAGTCGACCTGCAGCGACGAGGCGATGCGGCGCAGTTCGCCTGCGATGCGCTCGCGCGAGCCGTCGAGCTGGGCACTGAGCGCCTGGTATTCGGGATGACGCGGTCCCAGACGCACGGCGGCGCGGTCGGCATCCTGCTTCAAAACTGCATATTGCGCGCGCAGTTCGCTCATCGTGTTGGAATTGATTTCTTCCGGCAAGGTGCCGTTGATGACCGAATTGACGTCCAGCGAACGCGCCGACGCCGCCCGGGCATTGAGTTCCAGCGTGCGGGCCCGGGTGACTGAGAGCTGCTCGTTGAGCTTCAGCATCTGGTCGTCGCTGATCAGATGGCCCTGCGCGTCGACGAGATCATGCGTGGCCCTGAAATCCTCGACCTTGCGCTCCGCTGTCTCGACATTCTTGCGCAGGTCATCGAGCTTGGCCGTCAGCTGGTCCGTCGCGCGCCCGGCCATCCCGAACTGGTATTGGGCCGCCTCCTGCTGGAAAACGTCCCTGGTCCTATTGGCTATCTCCGCCGATTTGTCGGCGCTTTGAGTGGTGGCGCTGATGGAAACGACAAAGCTCTTGCCGCTGCGCTCAACCGACAGGCTCTTGGCCAGATTGCCGACCGCCAGCGCCTGGCGGCGCACTTCACCGCCGCCGCCAAGGCCATCCTGGCGCGACAGTATCGAGCGAATGAGCGACAGGACGCCAAGGCCGCCGGAACCCTGTCCGTTGAATTCCGGATCGTCGACGAGATTGAGATCGGCCACGACCTTGTCGAGGACCTTGCCGGATGTCACCATCTTGATGCGGGTTTCGACAACAGCCAGCGCCGCATCGGGCTGCCCGACCGGTTGGGTGAGATCGTTGTCGGAAAGCTTCAGGTCGCCTGGCTCGATGACCATCTGTGTGGTGGCTTCGTATTTCTTCGGTGTCGAAACGGCGACGGCGACGCCGAGCACCGTCCCCAATATCGTCGTCGAGACGATCAGCAACTTGGAACGACTAATGCCGCGGACGACCTGGAGCGGATCGATCAGCGGTTTCCATTCCTGCCCGTCATCGTCGTCGCGGTCCGGTCGCTGCTCGTGGAAAGAGCGGGGCTCATAGGCGGCGTGCTGCTGACGCCGGCCCGAAACAGGCTCCTCACGCGC
Organism: Mesorhizobium sp. M0772; assembly: GCF_040320135.1. NCBI lineage: Bacteria > Pseudomonadati > Pseudomonadota > Alphaproteobacteria > Hyphomicrobiales > Phyllobacteriaceae > Mesorhizobium > Mesorhizobium sp. M0772. The sequence goes on from NZ_JAMYPB010000024.1 coordinate 65,721, forward strand.
GCTGGCGGCCGAAACGGGTTCGCCGTCGGCCTGGAACTGCGGCGGCTCGGGCGGTGACGTTGGCGCCGGATTCGACCGCGCCTCGCGTTGCGAGCGGGCTATGCGGTGACGCGTGGCGGCATCCTCGCGCCATGACGGATCCACCCGGTCACGGATCGAGACCGCCGACGCATCCGCCGCCTCATCGCCGCGCACGGCTTTGCCGAGCGCCAGGAGGGAGCGCTCGCGCCTCCAGTCTTCACGGTTTTCCCTGTCGACCATTGTCTCGAAACTTTACCTTCGACGGCGCGGGAGCGGCGGTCGGCCAATCGTTAAGTCACGCTAAACAGGCATGGGAAACAAAAGGTTAATTTCCGAAGTCTGCAAGTGAAAGTTTCTCGCTTCGCCACGCATTGCCGGGATCTGTAAAATGGCGTCAGAACCGCACGTTAAGCTTTCCGGCTTACGGCTTTCCTCGATATGACGCAGGCCAGCGACATACCGCAAAGGCGCACACTCGCCCGCATCGGCACCTTCCTTGCCGAAAGACGGGGGCTGGTTCGCGACTATCTTTCAGCCATCAGCGGCGCCGGCGGGCGGCTGGTGTTCTCGCTTGCCTATTTCATCGCACTTGCCAACACGCTGTCGATTGCCGAGTTCGGCATGTTCGCCACCGCCTCGGCGGCCGGCGTCATGCTGTCGCGCATCCTCGCCTTCGGCTTCATCTCGGCGCTTTACCGCACAGCCACCATCCGCCCCAATCTGATCGGCACCTTCACCGCCGGCTTCCTTTTGCTTGGCGCCGTGTCCTTACCACTGCTGGCGGCGGCCTCCTGGGGCGTCTACCTGATCTTCTTCGCCAGCACCGTGCCTCTGGCCGTCTTTGCCGCAATCGTCTTTGCCGAAGCGCTTTTGTGGCGGCCGGTCGAGGTGGTGCTGATCGTCAACAACGGGCTCGGCAAATTCGGCCGCGCCGCGGTGCTGTCGATCGTGACCACGGCGTTCCGTGCGCTGGGCGCCGTGCTGTTCATGCTGTCGGGGCAGCACAGCGTCTGGATCTGGTCATTGTTCTACATCGGCGCCAACGCCGCCTCGCTGCTGCTGGCCTTCGGCTTCTATTATCCACGCCAGCGGCTGAGGCTGCGCACCGAGCTCTATCTCAGGCGGCTTGCCGATTCGATCTATGTTGCAGGAGCCGAAGTGCTGTTCTACCTGCAGTCGGAATTCGACAAGCTGCTCGTGCTGGCGATCGGCGGGCCGCATCTGGCCGGTATCTATGCCATCATCATGCGGCTGGTCGACCTAACGGCAATACCGATCCGCACCTTCTCGATGATGTTGGTGCAGAAGATGATGCGGTCGCCGGAGCTGTTGTCGCGACTGCGGGTCAAGAGCGGTATCGAAGCCGGCGTGTTCCTGGTATCGACATTGGCGCTGGCCGCACTCGGCATCGTGCTGCATTTCTTCCCCAATGCACTTGGCCGGAATGTCGCCGAGGCGGCGCCCTTGGTGGCATTGGCAATCGGCGTGCCGGGACTGCGCAACCTGGTCGAATACCAGGCCGAGCTGCTGTTCGCGCGCGGCCAGACCGCGCTCAGGGCGCTCAACCTCGGCCTGCTGGCGGGGCTGAAGGCGGTGCTGTTGACCTATGTGCTGACCACGATTGCCGACACGCCCAGGCTTGTCGTATCGCTCAATGTCGTCTTCCTGCTGCTCTATCTCGCCTCGGCGCTGCTGACCTATTCGGCGCTGCGCAAGCCCGCCAAGGCAATCTAAGCCAATCCGATCAGGCGGCGGATGCGGCCGATATCGGTGCCGATGAAGGATTGCATGCCGATCGCCACCTGCCCCGGTGCCATAGCGGCGACGAAGCTGCGGAATTCGTCATCCGACAGCGCCTCCCCGGTCCAATGCACGCGGCAGAATTCCTCCGAGCCGTGGAAATGGCCGGCGCCCCCCAGCACATCGTCGACATAGCGGCCATAGATCATGCATTCGGAGAACCGGCGCACTGAAGCGATGACCTCGACCCAGCCGCGCGCGTGCACCTTCTCGATCTCGGCGCACATCGCCGTCACGGTCTGACGGCGCCAGGCGATCAGCGTCGAAATATAGTCGTGGTTCGAAACCTCGGATGCATCGATACCAATCGCCGAGGCCGCATTGCGCGACCAGATGCGATGCTCGTCGTGACCGTCGCTCGACAGCACGCCGTCGCGCCGGAACAGCCGCACCTTGCCGTCGCGCCAGAAGGCGCTCAGATCGAATGGCTTGAGGAAGGCGACGTCGGAATCGCAGAAGACCAGCACGTCTTCTCCAGCATGCGCAGCGATGGCGATGCGGCGCAGCTGCTGCACATGCCAGCCGCGCAGCGGCTGGGTCTTGAAACTGAGCCAGATGCGACGGCGAAAGAGGCTCATCGGATCGTCGAACACACGCAGCCAGCGCGGCAGCAGGTCGCGCTCGTCGACAACGCTGCGGCGGTCGTTTTCCAACTGGCGAAACAGCGCCACGTCGCGGTGCTCGACCAGAATGTAATGATGCGCCACGCCGGAGACATGGCGGTCGAGGGTCTCGCACAACAGGCGGCAGCGTTCGAAATCCGGCGCATAGCTGGCGGTCACCACCGCCGCCGTCGGCGTTTGCGGCAGGGCACCGGTCTCGGCTGCAGGGCTCGGCACGACGCGGCTGTTCACCGCAACTCTCCGGCGGGCTCGGGCCGACGCGAGAATTTCTGCCTGACGACACGCAGCAGGAACACCGGATTGCCGACGACGTAGCGGCGCCACAGCCGGCCGGGCTCGATGCACAGACGGAACAACCATTCGAGCCTCAGCTGGCGCATCCACAGAGGCGCCCGCGGCACCGTGCCGGAGAGAAAATCGAGCAGCGCGCCGACGGCGATCGGCAGCGTGCAGTGGCGGGCATCGATATGACGGGCGATCCACAATTCCTGGCGCGGCACGCCCATGGCCACAAGCAGCACGTCGGGCCGCAATGCCTCGATGCGATCGACGATCGCCTGCTCTTCGGCGGGGGAGAAATAGCCGTCATGGATGACGACGAATTCGTGCTGCACCGCCAGAGCGGCTAGCCTGACCGACGCCGCCTCGGCGTTGGCGCGGGTGGCGCCAAGCAACCCGACGGTCAGCGGCCTCGCCGATGCCTGCAGAAAGGCCGGAATGAGATCAGTGCCGTTGAGATTGTCCGGGAACGGCGCGCCGTAGAGCAGCTTTGCCGCCAGATCGACGCCAACGCCGTCGGGCAGGATGAGGAAATCGTCGAGCGCCTCGGCAAAGACCGGATCGGTAGAGGCGATGTTGGCGTTGTGAGCGTTGAGAAAACTGACCTTGGTGAAGCGCCGCTCGGCAATCAGACGAGCGAGCAGCGCGATCGCGTCATCCCAGCCGATGGCAAGGACCGAAATGCCAAGGATCGTCTTCAGCGTATCGAGCCCGAAGGCGGCGCGGGCGGTGTGCATGTTCATGCAAACACCTCCTCCCCCACCGACCCGAGCTTTTCCAGGCCGAGCCTGATGGCGGCATCCAGTGCCTTGATCTGCCGGCGGTGAAAGGCGCTGCCATCGACATCCTTGACATCGGCCGCCGCTGCCTCCAGCGCGCCGGCGAAGGCGGCCGGATCGTCGGTGACGAAGCAATTTGCCGGGCGATGATCGATGCCGCGCAGCGAACGGCTGGTGGCGACCGACGGCAGGCCGAGCTCGAAGGTTTCGATGGTCTTGAGCTGAACGCCGCTGCCCGCGGTGCTGATCAGTGGAATGACGGCGGCGCCGCGCACGAAATTCTGGGCGTCGGACACGCGGCCGACAAATTCGACACCGGGATGGGCAGAGGTGATATCCGACGGCATGTTGCCGGCGACCCTGATGCGAAAGCTCCGGCGAAGATGCGGCACGACTTTTTCCAGGAACCAGTCGAGGCCGATGCGGTTCGGCTGCCAGGTCCAAGTGCCGATCAGCGCCGCGTCGCAATCGATGCGGCGCGGCTTGACCGGCTTTGGCGCCGTGGCTGTGGTCACCAGCGGCAGCACCGCCGAGCGGTCGTCGCTGGCAACGCCGAGTGCGGCGCGGTCTTCCTCGGCCAGCGTGAAGACGAAGCGAGCCCGGCGGCAGAGCCGCTCCTCCATGGTCTTGAGCAGCCTGGCCTCGCGGGCAAACAGCAGGCGCTGGAAGCGACTGTTTGCTGCTGCCGCATTCTCTTTGGCCGAACCATGTTCGACATTGTGGGCGACGAAAATCGAGGGACGGTCGGCGAACAGTTTTTCAAAGGCGCCGGCGAACTGCACCGAATTCAGGACATAGCCGTCGAAGGGACCGGCGCGCTCGATCGCGGCACGGACTTCGCTGTCGGAAACCGCGCGCAGCTTCACGGAAGCGAAGGTGAGCCCTGACAGCACCGCCTTGCCAAGCCAGGCGAGCTTCTGCCGCGCCGAGGCGCTTTCCGTGCGCACGTCGACGGCGCCGAGCACGATGGTGTTTTCGGGGTCGCTGGGCGCCTTGCCCGGCCAGATGAAGCCGATGACGGTGACGCGCACGCCGGCGCGCCGCAAGGCGGCGATGATCGCAGCATTGGCGATCTCATAGCCCGAAGCGAGAGCGCCGTCGGGCACGATCGATGTGGCGAACAGCAGATGCATCTCACCTATCCAGGCGTCAGCCACTAGCAAAGCTGGGTGAACCCTTGATTAAATCACGCAACGCAATGGCTGAAAGGCGCGGACCGGCAGGCGCCGCTGCGAAAGGTGATTAACGAAACGTTATCGTCGCGGTGTTATCGAAAGCCAGATTCAAAACATGCGGCTGGAGCGGATGATCCCTTTGCCATCGGACGGTTCGGTATCGATTGCGGGACGCTCTCCGGGGCTCGCCGCAGAGACGATGGAAGCCGTCGTCACGCTGCCGACCTTCAAGCGGCCGCAACTGCTGCTCGAAACGCTGGCGTCGCTCAAGGCACAGCAAACCAGCCGGCGCTTCGCCGTCATCGTCATCGAAAACGAGGCCGAGGCGCGTGAGGGCGCCCAGGCGGCCGTGCCGCTGTTCGAACGCGACGATATGAAGGGCATGGTCATCATCGCGCATGAGCGGGGCAATTGCAGTGCCTACAATGCTGGCTGGCAGACGGCGATCCTGCATTTTCCGGATTTCCGCCACCTGCTGGTCATCGACGATGACGAGATCGCCGACGCGGACTGGCTGGAGCGCATGTGCAGGACGGCGGAGACGCTTGGCGCCGACATTGTCGGTGGCCCGCAGGTGCCGGTGTTTACCGATCCTGCTCACGCCAAATGGGCCGAGCACCCGGTGTTTGCGCCGCCCTATCGCCAGACCGGGCGCGTGGCCGCACTCTATTCCTCTGGCAACCTTCTGGTCGGGCGCAATGTGCTCACCATCATGGGGCCACCCTTCCTCGACCTGCGGTTCAATTTCATGGGCGGCGGCGATTCCGACTTCCTCAGCCGCTCGGCGCAGAAAGGTTTCGTGCTTGGCTGGTGCGCCGAGGCAAAGGTGCGCGAAGGCGTTCCAGCCCGGCGCGTCGAGGCTGACTGGATCCGCGCCCGATCCTTACGCAACGGTGTAATCTCGACGCTGGTCGAAAAGAAGAAGCGCGCCGGCATGCCATTCGCCGGCGCCAAGGTGTTTGCAAAAAGCCTGGCGCTGCTGATAGCCTCGCCCGTGCGCGGCGCAATCAAATTGGCGCGGACAGGATCGCTGTCGACGGCGCTTTACCCCGTCTATGTCTCGCTCGGCCGCGTGCTTGCCGAATTCGGATACGCCAATGAGCAATACAGGCAGCCTGAGAAGAACTGACGAGCTGCTGCTGGGCGGCATCGTCACCCGCAACAGTGTGGCGACGGCGATTGCCGCGCTGTTGTTTGCCGTCGTCATCGTGTCGTTCCGGCCGTTTCAGCCGGCAGGCGCGGAACTGACCGGCGACGGCGGCGACATCGTCAACCAGCTCGGCTTCAGTTCGCTCGGCGCCATTTCGATCTTCTCACTGCTGACGTTCGCCGACCCCAAGGTGGTGCGCTCGCTGCTCAGCCCGTCCTGGATTCTGATGCTCGGCTTTTTCATGCTTTCGGTCATCAACGCGACCGACCCGTCCTCGGCCATGCGCGCGGCCTTCTTCACGCTGCTTGGCGTTCTGACGATAGCGACGGTCCTGGTGCTGCCGCGCGATGCCGACAGTTTTTCGAAAGTCATCATATTCTGCGCGATCGTCGTTATCGGCCTGTCCTATATCGGCCTCATCGTCTTTCCGCATGAGGCCCTGCATACGGCCGATTCGCAGGAGCCCGAACATGCCGGCCTGTGGCGTGGTGTGTTCGCCCACAAGAACATTGCCGGACCAATCATGGCCTGCTTCAGCTTCGCCGGCCTCTATCTCTTCCGGCGCGGCCAGAAATTCTGGGGCGTGGCGATCTTCGGCGCGGCGATGATCTTCATGCTGCACACCGGATCCAAGACGACGGCCGGCCTGGTGCCGTTCTCGATCCTGATCGTCGTGCTGCCGGGCCTGATCGGCATGCGGTTCGGCACGCCGATCCTGTTTGCACTGGCGATCATTGCGACGGCCATCGGTACCTTAGGCATCGTCTTCATCCCGCCGGTGAAAGAGCTGGCGGCCACCTATTTCCCCGACCTCACCTATACCGGGCGCACGACGCTGTGGGAGTTCTCCGGCGAGATGCTGGCGAAGAAGCCCTGGACCGGCTACGGCTATGAAAGCTTCTGGGGCACGCCGCTGCTGCTGAGCCAGGACCAGCCTTTCGACCGGGCCTGGGACATCCGGACCATCGTGCATGGCCATGACGGCTATCTCGACATTGCGGTGCTGATGGGCATCCCGGCGCTGTGCGTTGCCGTCTACACTTTCCTGATCGCGCCGCTGCGCGACTACATGCGCATCCCGCCGCGCAAGGAGAACATCTATCTCGGTGACTTCTTCATGATGGTGGTGCTGTTCACGGCGCTGAACGCGTTCCTGGAAAGCTTCTTCTTCCATCGCGGCGACCCGGTGTGGCTGTTCTTCGTGCTCGGCGTGCTTGGCTTGCGGCAAGTGTCGCTGCGGCCGATCGCGGTACGCCGGCGACCTTGACCGGCTGGCCTGATCCAGCACCCCTTGGGGCTTTCCCGTCTGCCCGCTAGCGTCTAAGGAGAACCCTTGTCTCGGAGGGCTCTCAATGACGATCAGGCTTGTTCTCGCCGGTTGCGGCAATATGGGTTACGCCATGCTTGCGGGCTGGCTGAAATCCGGCAAGCTTGCCCCGCAAGCCGTGTTCGTGGTCGAGCCCAATGCCGAATTGCGCAAGCGCGCCGAGCACCTCGGTTGCAGTGTCGCCGCGGGAGCGAACGGGATCCCCGCCGACGCAGAGCCCGACCTCGTCGTCATCGCCGTCAAGCCGCAGGTGATCCGCGACGTCACCGCCGCCTACAAGCGCTTCGGCGACGGCAGGACCACCTTCGTCAGCATCGCCGCGGGCACGCCGGTCGCCACCTTCGAGCACATACTCGGCCATCTCGCGCCTGTTATCCGCTGCATGCCCAACACGCCGGCCGCGATCGGCAAGGGCATGATGGTGGTCTATTCCAACCCGCTGGTGACCGACGACATCAGGCGTTTCATTGCCGAGCTGCTGTCGGCGAGCGGTGTGGTGACGACGATCGACGACGAAGGCCTGATGGACGCGGTGACGGCGGTTTCGGGGTCCGGTCCGGCCTACATCTTCCATTTCATCGAGGCGCTTACGGTTGCAGCCGAGAAGGCCGGGCTGCCGGTCGAGACCGCCAGGCTGCTGGCCATGCAGACCGTCTATGGCGCTGCTGCACTCGCTGCCGAAAGCGGCGAGAAGCCCGGCGTCCTGCGCCAGCAGGTGACCAGCCCCAACGGAACCACGGCAGCCGCCCTTGCCGTGCTGATGGGCGAAGACCGGCTGACGAAGCTGCTGACCGAGGCGGTGGAAGCCGCGCGGCTGCGGTCGGTGGAATTGGGGAAGTAGCCGAGGCGCTCGCGGGGCCGTATCAGCCCCACTTCATCTCACCCTTGGCGACCTTTGCGCCCAGTTCCAGGGACGAGACGTCAAGAAGATCGGGATAGCGCCGCTTCATCGCTGCAATCAGCTCGACGCTGGATTTCGCTTTTTCGGCTTCCTTATTGAAAGCTTCGAGGTAGGCGCGGGTGAATTCCACGGCCGCCAGACCGTCCGGTGCACCGGCTACCTGATGGGACGGCACCACGATGTTTGGTTTGCGGGACGCGATTTCGTTGAGCGCGGCAATCCATTTCTTGCGGTCGTCTACGGTTGGCTCGTCGGCAACCCAGACATGTACGCCGGACGAGATCAGCACGCCGCCGAACACCGCTTCAAGGCTGGGCACCCAGAGATACCGCCGGTCTTTCAGATCGGCGACGGTGACGATCTCGATCTTGTTTCCTTCGATTTCAAGTGAGGTGATATCGGAAGCCTCGGGAATGACGACATCCGCCAGGACCTTCGGTCCATTGTCCTTGAGCTGTGGGCTCCAGACATCCAGCTTGGCTTGCACATTGGCTTTGATGGCCGCAACCGTTGCGCCGGCCGCGATGATCTTGGCGCCGGGGAAAGCATCCGCGACGGGACGGAGGCCAAAATAATAGTCAGGGTCGCTGCAACTGACATAGATCGTCGTCAGGGTCTTGCCCGTCGCCTTGATCGCATCCGCGACCGCACGGCCATCGGACAGGGTAAATCCGCCGTCGAGGAGGATGGCTTCTTTTTCCCCGGTCAGCAGCACCGGCGTGCGGCGGAAACCATTCTCGTCAGCCTGAAAATGGGTCCATTCCAGCTTGGCGGCGGCCTTGGCTGCAAAAGCCAGAGGCTGAAGCATGGCAACCATGCCCGTTGCCAGAAGGGTTTTCATCGTCTCGCGTCTTGTCCAAATGGTTTGCAAGATTTCAATCCTCAATGGGGGTTCAACTGATCGAGATTGGCATCTCGGCATGGTTTGAAAAACCCGGATCAAAAAGACAGACTGTATGAATGGATCACACAATGGCAGCCGATGGTCTGCGTCGTCAGCACGAGCGCAATGATCAGGCGTGTTGCGCGACCAGGTCAACAGCCCATGGCGCGAGCGCGGCAGCATTTGGCCTGCTGGGCGGGAGCGGCTGACGAAGCTGCTGGCCGAATCGTGGAACTGGGGGAGTAGGATCAGGCCAGATCGGTGTGGGAAAAGTCTTTCCCTTTGTAGAGTAAGGGCATCCCACAGCTTTTTGCCGAGGCATATGACAGGCAGTCAGCGAGATTGAGCTGAGCCGGGTGGCCGCGACGTTTGCCATAGTTCGAAAAAGCCTGGATCGCGAGCTTGGCATCACCGATTTCGATCGGAACCACCTCGATCTCGGCCTCACGCAGGAAGTCCTCTATCGCCTTTTCGGCGAAGAGCGGCTCCACCACCAACTTCGATGAAAGCCGCATCGCCGCTTCGAGCACGACCAGCGGAGATGTTATCCGTATCGAGGCCTGCCCGATCCGGCGGCTCCAATCGGCGGCGTCTTCCTCTCCGGCGAGGACAGCGATCACCACCGAGGTGTCGATGAACATCAGGAATGTCCCCACATCTCGTCGATCTCATCCTTAGTCAAATCCCTGCCGCCGCTTCCCGCCTTGGCCTTCAGATCGTTCGATATGGCGGCCAGCCGCTCAGCCAGCGGAACTCGTTCACGTTCGCGCTGAAGCTCGGATTCGAGCGCCTCGATCACCGCCTCGGTCATTGAAATCTTTCGCTTTTCGGCAAGCTGCCGGGCGAGGTCACGGGCGCGCGGGTCTCTGATCTGGAGATTCATCCTGAGCCTCCGTTCGGTGCCACTACAACATAGGGAGTTGTCATGACAAGGCCAGCCCGACTGGCCTGTCATCCAATCTCAGCTCCCGTACAGCATCTCATCCTGCAGCTTGCGCAAAGCGAACAGCCTGGTCGTGCGGTCGGGTGTGGCGTTGTCGGTGGTGATGAGCTCGCCCTTCCTGACCGGCTTCAGCACCTTGCCGCCTTCGAGCAGGCCGACCGGCACTGCCAGATTGGCGCGCGCCTCTTCGACGGTCATGGTCCAGGAGCGGTAGCAAGTCTCGCCGATGGCATCGAAGGTCTCGCCCGTGGCGAGATCGCGCTTGGCGACCGCGCAGACCTCGGCCACCGGCTTCGGCAGCGGCACCATGTCGGGGCGGCCGTAGAGCATGATACGCGCTGCCGTCAGCGGCACTTCCAGCGAGGTCAGATGGTAGGGCCGGAAGAAGCTGTAATAGGGGCCGTGGCCGATATGCAGATCGTCCATGCGCTCGACGATGCGCGGATGCGTCGCCTCGACGATGACGAAGACGCCCGGCGCCACACCCTTGCCGATCGTGTAGTCGACAACACCCTTCTTCGACAGGATGCCGCCATCGGCGCGTGGTATCAGCACCTTGGCCAGCTGGTCGCGGTCGGCCTTGGGCCCGTGCATGCCCGGCACATCGGGCACCAGCCCGGTGGCGTTGGCGATGGCGCACATCTCGACCATGGTTTTCGAGCCGTCGACGAACTCGACCAGCATGCGCGGGTTCATGTTGCGGCGAAGGGCTTCCTCGCGATAGTCATCCGGAACGGCATCGTGGTTGAGCGGGTTGTTCTTGCCCTTGCCAGCCGAGACGATGGTGTAGCCGAGCGCGGAGGCAAACTCGATCAGCTCCATGCAGCTCGACGGCTCGTCGCCGGCGCCGACCGAATAGACGACGCCGAGCCGGTCTGCCTGCTGCTTGAGGTAGCAGCCGATCGTGACGTCGGCCTCGACATTCATCATCACCAGGTGCTTGCCGTGCTCCATCGCCTTCAAGTCGAAATCGGCGGCGACACCAGGCTTGCCGGTGGCGTCGATCACGACGTCGATCAGCGGATTGGTGACCAGCATCTCGTTCGAGGTGATGGCGATTTTCCCGGCCTCGATCGCCGCGGTGACTTTCGAACCCATGTCGGCCTCGACCGCCATCGCCTCGTCGCCATAGGCGATGCGGATGGCGTCGCTCGCCGTGTGCGGACGCCGCGTCGAGATGGCGCAGATCTCGATACCGGGCATCAGCATGCCTTGCGTGACCAGGTCGGTGCCCATTTCGCCGGAGCCGATGACGCCGATGCGCACCGGGCGGCCCTCGGCGGCGCGCCTGGCGAGATCGCGGGCCAGTCCGGTCAGGGCGACATTGGTCATGCAAGCGTGTCCACGGCTTCTTGATTGCAGGCGGGAATAGCAGGGAACGGCCCCGCTTTGCCAACGAAACCAGCGGACGGCGGCAATTTCTCCGGCAACAGGCCCGGCAGGTGAGGCCAACCCCAGTAGAGGCTGATTGACCCGCCTCGGCGTCAAACCACCCTGATATAGCTCGTCATGCCGGTTTTCTGATGTTCGATGATGTGGCAGTGCAGCAGCCAGTCGCCGGGATTGTCCGCGACGAAACCGAGCTGAACCTTCTCGTTGGGCTGCATGAGATAGGTGTCGGAGATGACCGGCTGAACCTGGCGTGTCGACGACGACAGCACCTTGAAGCTCATGCCGTGCATATGCATCGGATGCGATTGCGGCGTCAAATTCTCCATGTCGATGACATAGCTTTTGCCGAGCTTCAGCTCGGCCAAAGGCGCGGTCGGGTCCGGCGTGTCGCCCGGCCACGGTACCTTGTTGATGGCCCAGAAGGAGTAGCCTAGCGTGCCGCATATGCTGTCGCTCGGCACGTTTTCCGCCGTGGCGCTGAGCGAGAGCGCGATGTGTTTCGCGCTGGCGAGATCCACCTCCGGCACCGGGTTGGCTTCCAGCGGTGCGAGGTCGCGCAGGTCGCGCTTGAGCGAGCTGCCGGTGGCGCGCAAGGTGGCGAGGACCTTGGGTTTGGTGCCCCTGATGTCGCCCAGGCTGACGATCGCGCCCTCCTGGTCAGGCATGCGGATGGCGAGCTCCATGCGCTGCCCCGGTCCGAGCAGCAAGGCATCGGGCGCAAAACGCTGCGGCACCGGATTGCCGTCGAGCGCGATGACCGCGGCCTCCGCACCCTCGACGCGAAACGCGTAGATGCGGGTGACATCGGTGATGGCGACCCGCAGCCGCACCAACCCGCCGGCCGGCGCGTCGAATTGCGGCTGGTCGAGCCAGTTGGCGGTGCGCACCGTGCCATAGGTTCCGGTTTTTGCGGCATCGCGCGGCCGGAATTGCTGGATGAACTGCGCGTCGTCGCCGAGGCGCCAGTCGCGCAGATTGACGATTGCCTCGGCGTCGAATTTGGGATCGTTGGGGTTTTCGACCACGATCACGCCGGTGAGGCCATGGCCCATCTGCTCCAGCGTGTTGCAATGCGGGTGATACCAGAACGTGCCGGCGTCGGGCGGCGTGAAGGCGTAGTCGAAATGATCGCCGGTATAGACGTAAGGCTGAACCAGGAAGGGAACACCGTCCATCTTGTTTGGAACGCGAATGCCGTGCCAATGGATGGTCGTCGGGTCGTCGATGGCGTTGACGAGACGCGCGGCAAAGGGCTCGCCTTTTTTCATCCGCAGTACAGGCGGCATGCCTGATTCACCATACGTCAGGACATCCCGGGTCTCGCCCGCATCCATGAACCTGGCCTGGATCTTTGCCGTCTTGAGCACCACCGGCTCAGGTGTGACAGCTGCCCAACCGCTGAGCCTGGTCATTGCTGCCAGCCCGACGCCGCCACCGCCGGCAACCGCAGCCGTTTTCAGAAGCCCGCGGCGGGTGAATAGGGTCATCTGGCGCTCCAACGGAATATGATTACCTGTCGTCCTGAATGACGGGTGGCGACCGGCGCACAAGCCGATACTGCCACATCGCATCTCTGTCATGCCATGGCGAGCCGGTGACATCTGCTTGCGCAACAGCGTGAACGCTGGGCGTGCCCACCATTCGCCCGCATCCGGGAGCGCGGGCTCGGATTAATGCAACTCGGCCAGCAACGCCTGTGCCTCGGCGAGGTTCTTTTCGGAACCGGCGGCGAGATCGTCCATCTTCTTGTCACGGAAGATGACGAGCGCGTCCTGGCATGCGGCGATCGCTTCCTGTGCCATCGCCTTGTCCTTGTGGGCGGCGCCCAGATCGACCAGCACGTCGCACAGGCTGTCCTGCGTGAAGGCGACAGCCGGCACCGAATTGATCTTCTTTTGCACCACGATCGCCTCGCGCAGGACCAACACCGCCTCCTCGAAATGCGCGACATTGTTTTCGGCGCGGCCGGCCATGGTCAAGGCATAGCCCATCTCGTTGCGCGCATTGGCCCAACGTTCGGGATCGCGGTCGCGACCGAGCTGCTCGGCAAGCGCCCGGTTGACGACAATCGCCTCCTCGTACAATTCAGCCGAAGGCTCGCGGGCCGCGATCATGCTCAGCGTCTGCGCGAGACTGGTCTGGTTGGTGATCCAGAGATCGGGATCGCGGGCGATCGTTCGCACCGTGGCGAGGTCGCGGTAGATCTGAGCGGCTCGTTTCAGCTTGCCGACATCGTTCGCCCAGTAACCAAGACTCGACAGCCCGCCGGCGAGATTGTTCTGATTGTTCTCCCAGACAGCCAGCGCATTCTCGCGCGTTACCACGCTGAGCGCTGCGTCATAGGCGGCAATCGCGCGGGTGAGCAACTCGACGTCCTTGCCGTCCGCGGCCATCAGCAAGGCATTGCCGATATCGCCCTTGGTGCGCGCCCATTGCATGCGGTCGGGAAAACCGTCGTAGATCCGCGCTGCCGTCTCGAAGCTCTCCACGGCCTTGGCGTAGAACGTGGCGTCGCCACCAATCCGGCCCTGGCTGTAGCGGGCAAAGCCGAGGTCGTAGTTGATATTGGCCCACTCCTCCGGGTCGGCGTCCTTGGAGTAGGCGGGGAGCGCGGCTTCCAGCATGTCGGCTGCTTGCGCCAGCAAGTCCAGGTTGGATGTATTGTCGCCCAGGATCGACAGGGTCTGGCCGAGCACGCGCCGCGTCTGGCCGATCTCCGTGACATCACCGCCTTTCGTCTGCCCGTCGAGCGCCGCCCGCAGCGCGTCGACCGATTGCTGCAGCAGTTGATCGTCAGAGGCCAGCTTGCCTGACATCATCAACGCGCAGCCGAGGCGGAATTCCGTCTTGGCCCAATTGACTGGGTCCTTGTCGCGGGTGCGAACCCTGAGCACCTGACCGTAGACATCGATCGCCTGCCGCAGGATCGAGATGTCCCCCGCGCGTTCGCCCCAGTTCGATAGCGTGCCTGCAAGGCTGTAACCAATCGAAGCGAACTCGCCCGGCGCGGCGGTTGCGGTATAGACCTCCCATGCCTGACGATACGCGGTCACCGCCTGCATGTAGTAATCGGTTCCCGTATCGAGATCGCCGAGCGTGTCGTTGACCGATCCCAGATTCTGCTGCAGCGAAGCCCAGTCAAGCGGCAGTTTCTCACGCGGATATTCGGACAGAGCGGCCTGGTACGCGGTGGCTGCCTGCATCAGCAGTTCCTTGTTCTTCTGCTTGGCGCCGAGGCGCTGCAAGGCGTTGCCGAGCGTCAGCTGGCCGTTGGCCCAGCTCGCCGCGGCGTGCTCGCGCGTCCAAACCGTAAGCGATGCCAGGGCGGCGTCGCGCGCCTGCTCAAGCGTGGCGACATCGCCGTTAATGGTTCCGATCGATTCCAGCGCCGTGCTCAGATTATTCTGGATTGTCGCCCATTGCGCCGGCGCGCGTTCCCTGGTCATTTCGCCGGTCGCCGCCTGATAGGCAGCAACCGCCTGCTGCATGGTCGCGATATCCTTTTCGCGCTCACCAAGGCGATAGAGCGCTGCCCCCAGATTGACCTGGCTCAGCGCCCAGTCGAGCGGTACGCGCTCCCTGCTGTATTCCGTCAATGCCGCACGATGCGCCTCGATCGCCGCGCGGAAACTGTCCGATGTGGTCTGGCGGTCGCCGATTTCGGACAGCACGATGCCGAGATTGTTCTGCGTCGCCGCCCATTCCAGCGGCAGTTTCTTCAACGACTGCACCTCGAGCGCCGAGCGGAAGGCCGCGACAGCCCGCTCCAGAAGCGCCGTCCCGTTCTCGCGCTGGCCGAGCCGCCAGTAGACCGTGCCCAGATTGCCATAGGTCGATGCCCAGTCGTCGGGGTAGGCGTCATGCGTATAGACGGTCAGCGCCTGCTCATAGGCGGCAGCTGCCTTGTCGAGGTTTTCGCGGCCGGCTTCCCGTTCGCCCAACGTAGCAAGCGTGGCGCCCATATTGTTCTGGGTGGCCGCCCAAAGCAGCGGCAACTTTTCGCGGGTGACATAGGTCAATGCCTGTTCATAGGCTGTCAGGGCCTGGGCGAGATACGCATTGTCGCCGGAGAAGTCCCCTTGTTCCGACAGAGCGTTGGCCTCTGCCGCCTTGTAGTAGAACGCGTCTTCGTCGCTCCATTTGGCAGCCTGCTCGAAGGCCTTGGCGTAATCTTGCGCCGCCTCCTTGAAGTTGAAGGAGATTTCATAAGTCCTGGCACTGCTGGCGAAGACCTTTGCGAATTCCAGCCGCTTTGCCTTCAGCTCGGCCTCGGCCTGGTCGACCGTAGACGAAAGTTCGCCGATGCGGGCCTTGGCCTGTTCGTTGAATTTCTGCGCCGCTTCAAGCGCGCCTTCCTGAACCGCCTGTTCGGCGAGTTTCGATAGCCTGGCAATTTCGGGGTCCGGGTTTTTCAAAGTCTCGCGTTCAGCCAACACGTGTTTCAGCCGTTCGGTCTGGCCACGCAGCAGCTTGTCGAGCTCAGCCGGATCCTTGGGTATGTCGACCCCGAGCGCCTTCAGCATGGCGTAGAGCCCATCCATCGGCACCTTGCCGTCACGCGATATGGTTTCGATCTGGCGGCGCTCCGGATCGGGTAGCGTCGAGATGGTCAGCAGGAGCTGGCGTCGCTCCCTGAGGATTTCGCCCTCATCACCTTTCGGCGCCTCGGCGGGGGTACCGAAATAGAGCAGCCGGCGCAGGCTCTCATTGACCCAGGGCCGCTGCTGGCCGTTGGTCTTGAGATAGACCTCCTCGCCGATCATGCGCAAAACGGTGCCGAATTCCTCGCCGCCCATCGTGTCGATGTGGCGCAGGATCGCTGCCGCATAGGGGCTGTTGCCATCGGCCGGACCGTCCAGCGCAACCTTGCCGGGCTCGGCGGCAAAGGCGATGACCTGGCCGAGGCTGTCGTCGACCGAGCCCTTGGCGTCGGCGCCGCCCTTCAGGGAAACCACGCCGCGCGTTTCCCCGAGACCGCCGGCGCCAATCGGCTTGCCTTCGTCGCCCGGCGCCAGCTTCAGGAG
The DNA here is from genome assembly GCF_040320135.1 of Mesorhizobium sp. M0772. Classification (NCBI taxonomy): domain Bacteria; kingdom Pseudomonadati; phylum Pseudomonadota; class Alphaproteobacteria; order Hyphomicrobiales; family Phyllobacteriaceae; genus Mesorhizobium; species Mesorhizobium sp. M0772. Next base: position 82,018 of record NZ_JAMYPB010000024.1, read on the forward strand.
CGTGCCCGGCGGGAACGGATCGTTGCGGCAGGCGTCCAGCAGAACGATGGTGACCGGCACCTTGGCCTTCAGTTCGGCGACGATGGACGACAGCGGCACCAACTTTTCGCCGGCATTGTCGAGCGCCGAAATATCGGCATCGACAGGGACCAGATAATTCTCGCCGCCGGCTTCGATGCCGTGGCCGGAATAGTAGATGATGGCGACATCGGCGCCCTCGGCATCGTCGACGAAGCCTTCGAGATCGCGCCGCAATTTGCGTGCGTCGCGGTTGGTGGCGACATTGGTCTCGAAGCCGAGCTTGTCGAACATCTCCTCGATGGCGCGGGCGTCGTTTTCCGGATTGGGCAGTTTGCCCACATGCTGGTAGTCGGACTGACCGATGATGAGCGCGACGCCTTTCAGCGCCTTCGGCTCTTCAGCCAAAGCGGGGCCAAACACGCATAGGCACACCAGTGCCGCGGCAAGTGCCGCGCACATGCGCCCTGTCGCACCTGCTGTTCGCCCAAAGAGCATTCTCTACCCCAAAACCCGACGCTATCTTCCGCAAGCGAGATGGCATCATGATGGCCGGCCGGTGGCAAGTCCTTGGGCGAGCTGTGTTCTTGTCATGGATATGCGTACGAGGCGGCTGGCTTTCAGCGTGCGAGCGGTAGTGTTCAGCATGCCGGATACGGCCAGTCCGGCCTGTTCATGAGTTGACAGGTCCGGACTTGTTGAGCAGTCGTCCGGCCCCGTAGAGCCTCTTTCTCTCAATGTTTCCGGGCGAGGGGGCCACGGTTGGATGCGCGGGATTGGCACTTTTACGTCAGCCGGCTTTTTTGGTCCGCAACGAGACCCCGACTTCGCGACTGCATCGTTTTAAAATCAAAGGGAATGAACTGGTGCTGCGAGAGAGGATTGAACTCTCGACCTCTCCCTTACCAAGGGAGTGCTCTACCACTGAGCTACCGCAGCCGCTGATGGCGGGGCTTCTGCCATATAGAACCGGCAAGCGCAAGGCGTCTGTGAAAGGCTTTGCCAGACAAGTTTCGCTGACATGGCGGCGCCACAATGCTAGCTATCCCTTGAACGGCAGGCCCTGCCAGTCGCGGGCGGGACGGAACGATGGACGACAAGACAAATCCACCGAAAAAGGCTGATCCGGCAAAAAAGGACGGGACTAGCCGCAAGGACCGTCTGGCCGAGCAGTTGCGCGCCAATCTCATGAAGCGCAAGACGCAAGCGCGTTCGCGGCGCACCGGTGACGCTGACCAGCGCCCGGAAGGCCTGGCGGCTGCTGAAAAAATGCACAAGGACTGACCGATATCGGCCACACTGGCCGGCCAACTTGGCCAACGGGCTCAGGAATCTTGAACCAAGCCGGCCAATGGTCTAGACGGGCCGATACGCAAACTGACGAAAACCGGCCTTTCGGGCCGAGGGGACATTCTCTCATGGATCGCATCAGAATTGTCGGCGGCAACAAGCTCGCCGGAAGCATTCCGATTTCGGGCGCGAAAAACGCCGCTTTGCCGCTGATGATCGCCTCGCTGCTCACCGACGACACGCTGACGCTGGAAAACGTGCCGCATCTGGCCGATGTAGAGCAGCTGATCCGCATTCTCGGCAATCACGGCGTCGACTATTCGGTCAACGGCCGCCGCGAGAAGCAGAATGAGGGCTATTCGCGCACCATCAATTTCTCGGCCCGCAACATCGTCGACACGACCGCGCCTTACGAGCTGGTGTCGAAGATGCGGGCATCGTTCTGGGTGATCGGCCCGCTGCTGGCCCGCATGGGCGAGGCGAAAGTGTCGCTTCCCGGCGGTTGCGCCATCGGCACGCGGCCGGTCGACCTGTTCCTTGAAGGCCTGCAGGCGCTGGGCGCCGACATCGATGTCGACACTGGTTATGTGCTGGCCAAGACCAGGAACGGCCGCCTCGTCGGCAATCGCTATGTGTTCCCGAAAGTCTCCGTCGGCGCCACCCATGTGCTGATGATGGCGGCGGCGCTCGCCAAGGGCGAGACGGTGCTGGAAAACGCCGCCTGCGAGCCCGAAATCGTCAACCTCGCCGAATGCCTCAACGCCATGGGCGCAAAAATTTCCGGCGCCGGCACTCCAACCATCACCATCGATGGCGTCGAATCGCTGTCGGGCGCGCGCGTGCGCGTCATCCCCGACCGCATCGAGACCGGGACCTATGCCATGGCTGTGGCCATGACCGGCGGCGATGTCGTGCTCGAAGGCGCCCGCCCCGAGCTGCTGCAGACCGCGTTGGATGTGATTGCCCAGACCGGTACCGAGATCACGCCGACCAACTCCGGCATTCGCGTTAAGCGCAACGGCGCCGGCATTTCGCCGGTCGACGTCACGACGGCGCCCTTTCCGGCCTTCCCGACCGATCTGCAGGCGCAGTTCATGGGCCTGATGACCATGGCCAAGGGCAAGTCGCGCATCACCGAGACCATCTTTGAAAACCGCTTCATGCATGTGCAGGAACTGGCCCGGCTCGGCGCCCACATCACGCTGTCCGGCCAAACGGCGATCGTCGACGGCGTCGCCAAGCTGAAGGGCGCACCCGTGATGGCGACCGATCTGCGCGCCTCGGTGTCGCTGGTCATCGCCGGTCTGGCGGCCGAAGGCGAAACGACGGTCAACCGCGTCTACCACCTCGACCGCGGTTTTGAGCGGCTGGAAGAAAAGCTCTCCAATTGCGGCGCGGTGATCGAGCGGATTTCGGCTTGACCGCACGGCAGTTGCTTCAGACAGACAGGCGTCTGGTGCTGCCTCCATTCACCGCCAACACTTCAAACCCGAGGCGCTAGCCTCGGGTTGAATTTGTGTCGCGGTTGCACCGACCGGAAAGACCGCCTAACAGAAGGCTGAAACCAACTTTCAGGTGTGCATTCGGCATGGCAGCCCTCAAACTCATTGCGCTCGACGATCAGGATCTGAGCATCGTCTCGGCTCACGTCCAGGACGCCGTGATGAAGGTCTCGGATCTCGAATACCTGCCTTCGGCCAAGCGTTTCATATTGACCATGAACCGCTTCGTCTGGGAGGCGAAGTCCGGGCTGTTCAGCCAGCACAATGAGCGGCGCCAGGCGGTGTTGCATTTCGACCGCGTGCTCGGTGCCAAGACCAGCGGCATTGCCCGCGATCGGCCGGCCGAGGTGCTGTCGCTTCTGGCAATCAGCTTTATCGAAATCAGCAAGCCGGCCGGCATCGTCGAATTGGTCTTTTCCGGCGGCGGCGCGATCATGCTCGACGTCGAATGCATCGAGGCGCGGCTTGCCGACATAGGCGGCGCCTGGGAAGCGACCTCGCGTCCGGTGCACAGGGTGTAGAGCATGATCCCAAAAAGTGGGTGCCGGTTTTTGTTGGACAAAACGGGAATCGTTTGTCCAGAGATCATGCTCCAACAAAGGGTTAGATCGTGATGAGATTTCAACCAAGTCTCATCACGATCTAGACGCAGCCGATGGCCATTACGCTTATCCAGTCCGATGCCGGTTTCGAGCAGCGTTTCGCCGCCTTCCTGACCACCAAGCGGGAGGTATCGGAGGACGTCGACACTGCCGTGCGCGCCATCATTGCGCGGGTTCGTGCCGAGGGCGACGCTGCCCTGGTCGACTACACGCTGAAATTCGACAAGGCCGACCTCAATAGCCTCGGCATCGCCGTGTCGAAGGACGACATCGCGCAGGCCTACAAAGACGCCGATCCGCAGACGGTCGAGGCGCTGAAATTTGCCCGTGACCGCATCCGATCCCATCACGGGCGACAAATGCCCAAGGACGATCGCTATACCGATGCCGTCGGGGTCGAGTTGGGTTCGCGCTGGACGGCGATCGAGGCGGTCGGGCTCTATGTGCCGGGCGGCACGGCAAGCTATCCAAGCTCGGTGCTGATGAACGCCGTGCCGGCCAGGGTGGCGGGCGTCGAGCGCATCGTCATCGTCGTGCCGGCGCCGGGCGGCATCATCAATCCGCTGGTGCTGGTGGCCGCCGATCTAGCAGGCGTTTCAGAGATTTACCGCGTCGGCGGCGCGCAGGCGATTGCCGCCCTTGCCTATGGCACCGAAACGATCCGGCCGGTCGCCAAGATCGTCGGGCCCGGCAATGCCTATGTCGCCGCCGCCAAGCGCCAGGTGTTCGGCACGGTCGGCATCGACATGATCGCCGGACCGTCTGAAGTGCTGGTCGTGGCCGACGGCAGCAACGATCCCGACTGGATTGCCGCTGATCTTCTCGCTCAGGCCGAGCATGACGTGTCGGCGCAGTCGATCCTCATCACCGACGATCCGGCCTTCGGCAAGGCCGTCGAACAGGCGGTCGAGCGGCAGCTGCAGAGCCTGTCGCGCGCCGAGACGGCGGCTGCCAGCTGGCGCGATTTCGGTGCGGTGATCCTGGTGGAGACCATCGAGGCCGCGCTGCCGCTGGTCGACCGCATCGCCGCGGAACATGTGGAACTCGCCATCGACGATGCCGAGGGCTTCCTGGCCAGGATGCGCAATGCGGGTGCTGTGTTTCTGGGACGCCATACGCCCGAAGTCATCGGCGACTATGTCGGCGGCTCCAACCACGTGCTGCCGACGGCGCGTTCGGCGCGCTTCTCTTCGGGCCTGTCGGTGCTCGATTTCGTCAAGCGCACCTCGATCCTGAAGCTCGGGCCGGTGCAGCTGAGAGCACTTGCGCCGGCGGCGATTGCGCTGGCCAAGGCGGAAGGCCTCGACGCGCATGGCCGCTCCGTCGCCATCCGGCTGAACATGTAGGCGGCGATGGCGGACGGCGATCAAACCCGCGCAAGGCTGATCGATGTCGAGCTCGACGAGTCGATCGGCCGTTCGACGCCCGATGTCGAACATGAGCGCGCGGTGGCGATCTTCGACCTGATCGAGGAGAACAGCTTTCAGCCGGTCAATGATGACGGCGCCGGGCCTTATCGGCTGAAGCTGTCGCTGGCCGAATCCCGGCTGGTGTTTGCGGTCGCCCGAGAGGATGGTGCTGATGTCGTCACCCATATCCTGTCGCTGACGCCGCTCAGGCGCATCGTCAAGGACTATTACCTGATCTGCGAAAGCTACTACGACGCCATCCGATCCTCGACGCCGAGCCATATCGAGGCGATCGACATGGGCCGGCGCGGCCTGCACAATGAAGGCTCGCAGACGTTGATGGACCGGCTGGCCGGCAAGATCGACATCGACTTCGACACGGCGCGGCGGCTGTTCACGCTGGTCTGCGTGCTGCACTGGCGGGGTTAGACCTGACTGGGGCGCCCCGCTCGATACTGTTTTTGTGCGGCATGAACGCCGTGCGCTCGCCGATGGCCGAGCAGCTGGCGCGGCGCATGCTGCCGCCGGCCACTTTCGTCGCCTCTGCCGGCGTGCACAGGGGCGAGCGCGATCCGTTCGTCGACGCGGTGCTGGCCGAAGAGGGCCTGACGCTGGGCGAGCGCCAGCCGCGCTCGATGGACGATCTCGAGGACGATTATTTCGACCTGATCGTCACCCTGGCGCCGGAAGCCCACCACGCCGCGCTCGAGCTCACCCGCTCGCTTGCCGTCGACGTCGAATACTGGCCGATGCCGGATCCGACCGATGTCGGCGGCAGGCGCGAGCAGATCATGGCCAGCTATCGCGACGTGAGAGAACGGCTGAAAGCGCGCATCAGCCGACGTTTTCTGCTTCCGGAGGTAAAAAACGCGGCGGATTGATGCATGTCGCTCAAAAGCGGTCCCGGTTTTGAGACAACGACATGCATAAAACGAAAGCTTGGAGCGCGTCGCTTATGACGCGATCTAAGCGTGTTCACAAGCGCACGATTATCATATAGGTTCCGCCGAAATTCCGGCCTGGGCGCTCCAGGGCGCCGGAACTGCAATCCAAGCAAAGGTATCGAATGCCGAAGGAAGAAGTCCTCGAGTTTCCGGGTGTCGTGACGGAATTGTTGCCCAACGCGATGTTCCGGGTGAAGCTCGAAAACGAACACGAGATCATCGCCCATACGGCCGGCCGCATGCGCAAGAACCGCATCCGTGTGCTGACCGGCGACAAGGTCCTGGTCGAGATGACGCCCTATGACCTGACCAAGGGCCGCATCACCTACCGTTTCAAGTAACAGTCCGGCGCGAACCGCGATGAGCATCCTGCAGAAGCTCGTGCTTGCCTCTGGTTCGCCGCGCCGGATCGAACTGTTGCAACAGGCCGGCATCGAGCCGGACCGCGTGCTGCCGGCCGATGTCGACGAAACGCCGCTGCGCGCCGAACATCCGCGCTCGCTGGCCAAGCGGCTGTCGAAGGAAAAGGCCGAGAAGGCTCTGGCCTCGCTGAAAAGCGAGGAAGACTATGCGCCGGGCTTCGTGCTGGCCGCCGATACGGTGGTCGCGGTCGGACGCCGTATCCTGCCCAAGGCCGAGACGCTGGACGACGCCGCCAATTGCCTTGGACTGCTTTCGGGCCGTTCGCACCGGGTCTATTCCGGCATCTGCCTGATTACGCCGGGCGGCAAGCTGCGCCAAAGGCTGGTTGAATCCAGGGTTCGCTTCAAGCGGCTGCCGCGCGAGGAGATCGACGCCTATGTAGCCTCCGGCGAATGGCGCGGCAAGGCCGGCGGCTATGCCGTCCAGGGTCTCGCCGGGTCGTTCGTCGTCAAGCTGGTCGGCTCCTACACCAACATCGTCGGCCTGCCGCTCTACGAGACAGTGGCGCTGCTTTCGGGCGAAGGCTTCAAGGTCCACACCAGCTGGCATACCGCGCGGCCATGAGCCTGGACGATAAGGTCACACCACTGCGCCCGAAGCGCCCCTGCCCCGAATGCGGCAAGCCGTCGGCGCGCGAGACCTATCCGTTCTGTTCGAAGCGCTGCAAGGACATCGACCTCAACCGCTGGCTGAAGGGCGCCTATGTCATCACCGCGCGGGATGACGAGGACGAGAGCGACGAGCCGAAGTAGGGTTTGGGCGGTGCCGGCCGCGCAATTCCACTTCGCCGACCTTACGCAATTGCTGCTTTGCCGGCGTCGGTATTGTCTGCGACAATTGCCCCGGAAAATCAGCGCTTAGGCGCTGGACAGGCCGGATTCCCGTGCTATAACCCACGCGCTTTCAAGGGGTGCCCCACGGCGCTTTCCTGAAATCCGGTCAGGCGATGTCTCGTTTTGCCGGCGAGGCCCAGATAGCTCAGTTGGTAGAGCAGCGGACTGAAAATCCGCGTGTCGGTGGTTCGAATCCGCCTCTGGGCACCAGTTTTCTCTGGGTCCATTCCGGACACGTAGGTTACGGTTTATATCGGAGACATGGGTACACTTTTGGCCCGAAGGGGTTTTGGAGTGGTTCGAGCCTGCATGTCTCATCATCGAAGTAGCCCAAATCATAATCCATGAAGGAAGCCAGCCAG